>NZ_JBHXME010000008.1:0-137639 GCF_042721125.1 Streptomyces sp. NPDC058469 | reverse complement strand
GGGTCTGTTCCTCGTGCCGCCCGGGTTCACCCCCGCGGTGAAGGTGCCGGGCCGGCCGCTGGGCGGGGTGGACGCGACGGCCGAGAGCGTGCGGGACGAGCTGGGCTGGCTGTCCGACGCCGGTCTCGTCTCCGCCTCCCTGTGGCTGCCGGTGGCCACGGAGGCGTTGCCGGACGCGCTCGCGTGGGTCGCCGGGGAACTCGTTTCGCGTCTTCCCTAGACAGCAGAGGAAGTGCGGGGGACCGAACGTCACAAGTTGCGGGGAAAACTCATGGATTCACCGCTGATTCACGCGATGGTGTGATCATGTCCCCTGCCCGGGATGGCCGTTGGGAGCCGCGGGTAGGGCCCGGCCATGACCCAGCCGTTCGAACTCCCGCACTTCTACATGCCGTATCCCGCGCGCCTCAACCCGCATCTGGACGAGGCCCGCGCCCACTCCTCCACGTGGGCACGCGAGATGGGCATGCTGGAGGGCTCCGGGATCTGGGAGCAGGCCGACCTCGACGCGCACGACTACGGTCTGCTCTGCGCCTACACCCACCCCGACTGCGACGGGCCCGACCTGTCGCTGATCACCGACTGGTACGTCTGGGTGTTCTTCTTCGACGACCACTTCCTGGAGACCTTCAAGCGCAGCCAGGACCGCGTCGGCGGCAAGGCCTACCTGGACCGGCTGCCGCTGTTCATGCCGCTCGACCTGGCGACCCCCCTGCCGGAGCCGGAGAACCCGGTCGAGGCGGGGCTCGCCGACCTGTGGGCGCGCACGGTGCCGTCGATGTCCGTCGACTGGCGCCGCCGCTTCGCCGTCGCCACCGAGCATCTGCTCAACGAGTCCCTGTGGGAGCTGTCCAACATCAACGAGGGGCGGGTCGCCAACCCCGTCGAGTACATCGAGATGCGCCGCAAGGTGGGCGGCGCGCCCTGGTCGGCGGGTCTGGTGGAGTACGCGACCGCCGAAGTGCCCGCGTCCGTGGCCGAGGAGAGGCCGCTGCGGGTGCTGATGGAGACCTTCTCCGACGGCGTCCACCTGCGCAACGACCTGTTCTCCTACCAGCGGGAGGTCGAGGACGAGGGTGAGTTGAGCAACGGCGTGCTCGTCCTGGAGACCTTCTTCGGCTGCACCACCCAGGAGGCCGCCGACACCGTCAACGACGTCCTCACCTCCCGGCTCCACCAGTTCGAGCACACCGCGTTCACCGAAGTGCCGGCCGTGGCCCTGGAGAAAGGTCTCACCCCGGACGAGGTCGCGGCCGTCGCCGCCTACGCCCAGGGCCTCCAGGACTGGCAGTCGGGCGGCCACGAATGGCACCTGCGCTCCAGCCGCTACATGAACGAAGGCGCCCTCGACAACTCGCCGTTGAACGGACCGACAGGCATCGGCACCTCCGCCGCCGACATCGGCGCCCTGCTCGCCGCGGCCGGCGCCGAGCGGCTGCGCGCCTACACGCACGTGCCCTTCCAGAAGGTCGGCCCCTCTCAACTCCCCGACTTCTACATGCCGTTCCAGGTCGAACTGAGCCCGCACCTGGACGGCGCCCGGCACCGCCTCGTCGACTGGGCGCACGCCATGGGCATCCTGGAGGAGGGCGTCTGGGACGAGGGGAAACTCGCCGCCGCCGACCTCCCGCTCTGCTCCGCGGGCATCGACCCGGACGCCACCGAAGCGGCCCTGGACCTCAGCTCGCGCTGGCTCGCCTGGGGGACCTACGGCGACGACTACTACCCCCTCGTCTACGGCATCCGCGGCGACCTCGCCGCCGCCCGCGTCACCACGGCCCGTCTGTCGGACTGCATGCCCGTCGAGGGGGCCACGGCCCTCGTGCCGGTCAACGGCATGGAACGCGGACTCGTCGACCTGTGGGCCCTCACCACCGCCGAGATGCCCCTGGACGACCGGCGCACCCTGAAGGACGCGATCAACAAGATGACCGAGAGCTGGGTCTGGGAGCTCGCCAACCAGATCCAGCACCGCATCCCCGACCCGATCGACTACCTGGAGATGCGCCGCGCCACCTTCGGCTCCGACCTCACCCTCAGCATGTGCCGCATGGGCCACGGCCCGAAGGTCCCGCCCGAGGTCTACCGCAGCGGCCCCGTCCGCTCCCTGGAGAACGCGGCCATCGACTACGCCTGCCTCCTCAACGACGTCTTCTCCTACCAGAAGGAGATCGAGTACGAGGGTGAGGTCCACAACGCCATCCTTGTCGTCCAGAACTTCTTCGGCATCGACTACCCGACCGCACTCGGCGTCGTCCACGACCTGATGACCCAGCGCATGCGCCAGTTCGAACACGTCGCCGAACAGGAACTGCCCATCGTCTACGACGACTTCGAGCTCTCGGACGAGGCGCGCGAGATCATGCGGGGCTATGTGACCGACCTCCAGCACTGGATGGCGGGCATCCTGAACTGGCACCGCGAGGTCGACCGCTACAAGTCCGCCTACCTGGCGAGGCGTTCGCACGGCTTCGTCCCGGACCGGGTCCCGGCGCTGCCGTTCAGCTGAGATCTCTCACCGGAGGTCCCCGGCATCCCGGACCCGCTCGGACACGTCCTCGGCGAGCTCTCGTACGGCCGTCGCGGCGGCCCCCGAGAGCGCGCCGCGTATCTCGTCGGCGGCGACCAGGCCCGCGCTGGCCTCCTCAGGGAGATCCGCGTCGGCCAGGTCGCGCGCCAGAGCGTAGTGCTCCTCGGCGACGAACCGGCCGAGGTTCACGCCCTGCCAGTGCCGCAGGGAGTCGTCGCCGGGGGCGGACAGGATCGACCGCAGCGCCGCCAACGTCGCGCCCGCCTGCGCGAGTTGACCTGTCTCGCGCTCCAGGCGGGCCTGTGTCAGCCGCGCCGAGATGCGGTCCCACGCCGTGTCCTGGAGGGCGGCGTAGAGGCGCTGGGCGCGCAGCGCCTGGGGGAGATCGCCCAGCTGCTCGAACTCGCGGGCCAGCGTCCGCAGGGGAGACGGGTCCAGTGCCCTCGGTGCGCCCGGCCGGCGCAGCAGGCCCTGGTCCCTCTCGATCTCGTCCAGTCGGCGGATCAGGGCCGTCCGGGCCACCTCGGTGAGCCCCTGGTCGGCCGCCAACTCGGTCCAGGTGAACAGGGGTTCGTCGGAAGGGTCCGTACCGAAGAGCGACTCGTCCAGCCCCCGGGCCCACTCCCGCAACACCGTCCCGTCCGCGCCGGGCCCCGGCATCTCGCTCAGCCCGCACGCGGTGTCGAAGTCCGTCTCCCGCACCTCGTGCAGCAGCGGCAGATCCTCGGTGTGCCCGCGCAGCCCCACCAGCACGGCGGCGAGCCGCAGTTCGTCCGTCATCGACGACGCGGCCTCGTGCCGCAACAGATACCGCAGCAGCTCCAGATCGCCGTCCGCGCGGTCGAACTGCGCGGCCCGCAGCACGAGTCGGCGTCGTACGGGGTCCTCATCCGCCGCGTCCCACACCGTACGGTCACCAGCCCGCAGGGCCGCGAGATCCGCCCGCCCTTGGGCGAGCACCGGCTCCCACAGCGGGGGACGGGGATGCCGGTCCAGGAGGTCGTAGGCGCAGCCCTCCTCGGCGTTCAGGAGCAGGAAGTCGGGCTCGGTGCGCAGCAGGGCGGTGTGCAGCATGCCGATCAGCTCGACCGGGGAACGCTCGGACAGGCCCAGGGCGGCGCGAAGTTCGGGCCTCGCCTCGTCGATTCCGTAGTCCTCGCGGAACTCCTCCTCCGTCTCCGCGACCCGGGCCAGGATCTTCTCCGGGCCGTCGCTCGGGGACAGGTCCAGATGGTCGCGCCAGCCCGGCAGACCGATCACGATCTCCAACGCCTCGTCGACACTGGAGCCGATGATCCCGGCCGAGCCCTCGGAGTCGGCGTACAGCACGGAACCGTCCGCACACACGAAGTACGTACCGCCCGTGTCGTCCCCCGCGACGGGACGCAGCGGACCGCCCGAGCCCAGCCGGACCGGCTCGACGTGGTCGGCCCGATCCAGGTCGAAGTCGAAGGGGAACGCGGCCAGTTCGGCCAGGTGGGCGTTCTGCCGGAGCAGCCGCAGGGCGTGATCGGTCATGTCACAGAACGTAACAGCCGCCACTGACAACGGGGCCGGCCCACCGCGCACACCCGGCAGCTGCGGGCCCTCGCCGCCGTGACGCCTGCCGCTTCCCTCTCCTGACCGTCGGTCAGTCTCACTCGTTCGTGGCACGTCGGACGCCGGTGCGCCGGGTAGAGCATCTGCCGGAGGCGATCCATGGAACAGACTGCGTTGCGTCCCAAGCCGATGCCCGGTCAGGAACCCGGCGGCGGTACCAAGCCCAGTGCCGGCCGACGCCCGCACGCCGCGCGGCGCCGCGGCCGACGGCTCGTGACCCTGCTCTTCGGCCTGTTCGTCGGGACCGTCCTGGTGCTCTCGGGGGTCGGACTCGGCACGGCCGGCGCCACGGTGATCGGCATGAGCAAACTCGCCGAGATGCAGCGCCAGGCGGCCCGGCAGCCGGCGCCGACGGCCGCCCCGTCCGGCCGGCCCGCGTCCTCCGCGAGCCCGTCGTCGTCGCCCACGTCCGCCGCCGCGACGCTCGGCGTGGAGGCCGTGGACGCCGAGAAGGCGGGCGCCCTGATCGTCGGTGTCCACATCCCCGGCCCCGGCTACACGGCGGGCCTGATCCGCGGCGACGTCCTGCTCACCTTCGATGGCACCCGTGTCGACTCGGCGGCCGACCTCGCGCGCGCGGTCGCGCGTGCCCACCCCGGGGACGAGGTCACGATCACCGTGCGGCACCGCAGCGGCGGCTTCCAGCAGTTCACCGTGGTGCCCGGGTACGTCGTCTGACACCGCGATGCGCGTCCCCTTGGAGGTGGCCTTCGACGTGACGCGGACCGTCGGTCGGGACAGCCCCGGACGCGCCACCCGGGCCTCCTGCCGCGCGGCCGGGGCCGGAAGTCCCCTCGATCGGCTCGCGTGGCCCCCCGGGTCCGGGCAGGATGCTGACCGTAGCCCCGTTTCGTCCGTCTTCGGAGGCCTGAATGACCGGTAGCACGCCCGCGCCCTTCACCGCCGCCGACTACAGGTCCCGCATGGACCGCGCCGCGCGGGCCGCCGCCGACGCCGGTCTCGCGGGGCTCCTGGTCGCTCCGGGACCGGACATGGTGTGGCTCACCGGCTACGCGCCCACCGCGATCACCGAACGGCTCACCGTCCTCGTCCTGGCCCCCGGACGCTCCCCGGTCCTCGTCGTGCCCACCCTGGAGGCCCCCGACGCGGCCAAGGCGGCCGGCGCCGACGCCCTCACCCTGCGCGACTGGACCGACGGCAAGGACCCCTACGCCGCCACCGCCGCCCTCCTCGACGCGACGGGCCGCTTCGGCATCAGCGACAACGCCTGGTCCATGCACCTGCTGGGCCTGCAGAAGACGCTGCCCGACACCACCTACGCCTCCCTCACCGACGCACTGCCGATGCTCCGCGCGGTGAAGGACGCGGCGGAACTGGACCTCATGGCGGCCGCCGCAGCGGCCGCCGACGCCACGTACGAGGAGATCCGGAAGGTTCCCTTCGCAGGCCGCCGCGAGTCCGACGTCGGCGCCGATCTCGCCGATCTGCTACGGCAGTTCGGCCACTCCCAGGTCGACTTCACGATCGTCGCCTCGGGCCCCAACGGAGCCGACCCGCACCACGAGGTCGGCGACCGTGTCATCCAGCAGGGCGACATGATCGTCCTCGACTTCGGCGGCCTCAAGGACGGCTACGGCTCCGACACCTCGCGCACGGTCCACGTCGGTGAACCCGGCGACGAGGAACAGCGCGTCCACGACCTCGTCCGGGAGGCCCAGGAGGCCGGTTTCCGCGCGGTGCGCCCCGGAGTCGCCTGCCAGGAGGTCGACCGCGCCGCCCGCGCGGTCATCGACGACGCCGGATACGGCCCCTACTTCATCCACCGCACCGGCCACGGCATCGGCGTCACCACGCACGAGCCGCCGTACATGATCGAGGGCGAGGAACTGCCCCTCGTGCCCGGGATGTGCTTCTCCGTGGAGCCCGGCATCTATCTGCCCGGCCGCTTCGGGGTACGCATCGAGGACATCGTCACGGTGACCGAGCACGGCGGCCGCCGGCTCAACAACACCGCCCGCGAGATGGCCCTGGTGGACTGACGACGACCAGGAGCCCCCGACACCCCGAACGGCGACGGCGCGACCATGACCCAGGCACCGACACCCACCGCGGACACCGTCCGCCAGCTGGTCCGTTCCCTGCTCAAGGACGGTACGGCCGACGGTGCCGGACCCGAGATCCGGCCCGTCGCCGAAAGCGGCGAGCACGCCACCTGGTGGGTCGGCTCCCGCCATGTCCTGCGCCTCGCCCCGAACCGTGCGGCTACCCTGCGCCAGCGCCGCGAACTGCGCCTGCGCGACCTCGTACGGCCGTATCTCCCCGTCGCGGTTCCGACGAGCGTGGCGCACGGCGAGTGGGCGCCCGGGCTCACCTACACGCTGGACACCAAGGTGCCCGGCCGTACCGGCGAGGACCAGGACGTCTCCGCCGTCGGAGAGGCCGACCTGGCCGGTCTGCTCACCGGGCTGCGCGAGGTGCCCGTCCGACAGGCCGAGTCGCTCGGGATCCCGCGCGCCGCACCGCGCTCCCTGGAGGCGCTGCGCCGCGCCGCCGAGCAGGCCGCCGAACGCCTCGCCGCCGCCGACGAGTTCGACGCCGCACGCCTCCACCAGCTCACCCAGCCCGGCGCGATCCAGCTCGCCGCCCAGCCCGGCACCGCCGTCCTCGTCCATCACGACCTCAAGGGCGAACACCTCGTGGTGAGCACCGACGGCCGGGTCCGCGGCGTCCTGGACTGGACCGACGCGGCCCTCGGGGACCCCGCCGAGGACATCGCGGGACTCGCCCTGGCCGTCGGTTCCCCCGCCGCCGTACGCGCCGCGACCCTCGCCGGCTACGGCGCCCGCCCCTGTCTGCGCGGCCTCTGGCTCGCCCGCTGCGACACCGTCGTCCGCCTTGCCGACTGCCTCAAGGGCCGCGACACCGGGCCCCTCCCACTCCTCAGGACCCAACTGCGCCGCACCTGGGAGGCGATCCTGCTGGAACGGGTGACGGAGCTGCGGGACGGGGACGGGGGAGGAAGCGAGGGCGGGGAGCTGTAGCGCGTAAACGCTTGCGCAAACGTTGGCGTAAACGCTTGCGCGAGCGTTTGCGTCGGCCGTCCGTAAACGCTTGCGCAAGCGCTTACGCCTGCACCAGCACCACGCACGACTCCCCGGGCAGCCGGAGCAACCCGTCCGCCCCCGGCGCCTCCACGGGCTCCCACGCGGCGAGGATCTGTGCCGGACGGGTGCCCAGGGGGATCGCGGCCGGTTCCTTGCCGAGGTTCACGGCGACGCGTACGTCTCCGCGGCGGAGGGCGAGCCAGCGCGCGTCCTCTTCGTAGGCCACCTTCGTGTCCGTGAGGTCCGGGTCCGTGAGGTCGGGCTGCTCGTGCCGGAGGGCGATGAGCCGGCGGTACCAGGCCAGCACGCGCGCGTGGGGCTCGTTCCGCGGCTCCGACCAGTCGAGGCAGGAGCGGTCGCGGGTCGCCGGGTCCTGCGGATCGGGTACGTCCTCCTCGGCCCAGCCGTGCGACGTGAACTCCCGCCGCCTGCCCCGCCGTACGGCCTCCGCGAGGTCCGGGTCGGTGTGGTCGGTGAAGAACTGCCAGGGGGTGCCCGCCGCCCATTCCTCGCCCATGAACAGCATCGGCGTGAAGGGCCCGGTCAGGGTCAGCGCGGCGGCGCAGGCCAGCAGGCCGGGGGAGAGGGAGGCCGAAAGGCGGTCCCCCTGGGCGCGGTTGCCGACCTGGTCGTGGGTCTGGCTGTAGCCGAGCAGCCGGTGCGCGGCCACGCGCGTGCGGTCCAGCCGGCGGCCGTGGTGCCGGTCCCGGAAGCTCGAATAGGTGCCGTCGTGGAAGTAGCCGCCGGTCAGCGTCTTGGCGATCGCCGTGAGCGGGGCCCGCGCGAAGTCCGCGTAGTAACCCTGCGATTCACCGGTCACCGCGGTGTGCAGGGCGTGGTGGAAGTCGTCGTTCCACTGCGCGTGCAGACCCAGACCGCCCTCCGCGCGGGAGGTGACCACACGCGGGTCGTTCAGGTCGGACTCGGCGACCAGGAACAGTGGCCGACCCGTCTCGGCGGCCAACGTGTCGACGGCGGCCGACAGTTCCTCCAGGAAGTGGCACGCGCGCGTGTCCTGCAGCGCGTGCACCGCGTCCAGCCGCAGCCCGTCGATCCGGTACTCGCGCAGCCACGCCAGCGCGCTGCCCAGCAGGAACGCGCGCACCTCGTCCGAGCCGGGCGCGTCCAGGTTCACGGCGCTGCCCCAGGGGGTCTGGTGCGTGTCCGTGAAGTAGGGGCCGAACGCGGGCAGGTAATTGCCGGACGGGCCAAGGTGGTTGTGCACCACGTCGAGCACGACCCCCAGGCCCAGTTCGTGGGCCCGGTCGACGAACCGCTTGAGTCCCTCGGGACCGCCGTAGGGCTCGTGCACGGCCCACAGCGAGACGCCCTCGTAGCCCCAGCCGTGCCGGCCGGGGAACGGGCACAGGGGCATCAACTCGACGTGCGTGACGCCCAGTTCGACGAGGTGGTCGAGCCGGCCGGCCGCCGCGTCCAGGGTGCCCTCGGGGGTGTACGTGCCGACGTGCAGCTCGTAGAGCACCGCTCCGGGCAGCGGGCGTCCGGACCACGCGGCACGCCACGCGTACCGCTCGTGGTCGACGACCGCGCTCAGCCCGTCCGGGCCGTCCGGCTGGCGGCGCGAGCGCGGGTCGGGCAGCGGTGGGCCGTCGTCCACCGCGAACCCGTACCGCGTGCCGTCGTCCGCCTCCGCCTCGCCGCTCCACCACCCCACACGCTCGGGATCGCGCTCCAACGCGCGCGTGGCGCCCTCGCGATGGAGCGTCACACGGTCTGCCTCTGGTGCCCACACCTCGAACTGCACGGACGGTTCCCCTTCGTCTGCTCACCGGGATGTAGCCCGTCCATCGTGCTTCAAACGAGATCAATCCGCTTTTGAATCCACCCCTTTGGCGCAGGTGTCGTCATCTCCACGCGCGTGCGGGCCGTTTCCGCGTCTTCTGGACACCCGGGGTTCACTGCCCGACAATCACGAACGTGACGTCGTCCTTCGAGTTCCACACGTACCCCGCGCGGCTGTCCGACGCGGAGCGCGACAAGGCGCTCAAGGTTCTCCATGACGGCGTCGCCATGGGGCGGTTGTCCCACGACACGTTCATCCGGCGTATGGAACTGGCGCTCGCCGCCCGCCGGTCCGAGGAACTCGTGCCGCTCACCGCCGACCTGCCCACCGAGAGCCGCCTCTCCCGGCTGCTGTTCGGCAGCGTGGAGGCCGTCTCGGGCTTCACCGTACGGTTGCGCAGGGCCTGGCAGGCCGAGCGGCTCCCCAAGCTGCTGCTGCCCCACCCGGGCAACGGACATCCGCTGCGCATCGGCCGCGATCCTGCCAACGGGCTGCGCCTGACCCACGAGACGGTGTCCCGGGTGCACGCCGAACTCAGCCGCCAGGGCGGCATGTGGGTCCTGCGCGACCTCGGTTCGACCAACGGCACGACGGTCAACGGCCGACGGGTGATCGGAGCGGCCGTCGTCCGCGAGGGCGATCAGATCGGCTTCGGACGGATGGCGTTCCGGCTCGCCGTCACCTGAGCCCGACCGCAGCCCGAACACAGCCTCACCTCACCTCTGGCCTGGGCATTACCCGATGTGGCGACCATGGATGTGCGCCAAATCCCTTTCCGTACGGCGGTGTTGACGTACCCCTCGCGCCGTGACTGACTGTGCGTACACCATGCACATCAGGTGAACCGACGGCACCACTTTTGTGGAGGTGTGCCCTGCCGCCACTCCTCCGCTACCCGTCCGTGGACGAGTTGGGCGCCCAGGCCGCCGCGCTCGTCGCCCGCCGCCCCCAGGACGCCCGGCTGCGCCGCGTCGGGACCTCCCGCGCCGGTACGCCCCTGTGGCTGCTCTCCGTGGGCCACGGCAGCCGCCAGGCCCTCGTGGTCGCCGGACCGCACGCCAACGAGCCCGTCGGCGGTGCGACGGTGCTGCGGCTGGCCGAACGAGTCCTCGCCGACCCCCGGTTGAGCGAGGGCGCCGACGCCACCTGGAACCTGCTGCTGTGCCTCGACCCCGACGGCTCGCGCCGCAACGAGGGCTGGCTGTCCGGCCCGTACAGCCTCGGCCGGTACTTCCGGAACTTCTTCCGGCCCGGCTTCCTGGAACAGCCCGAGTGGCTGCCGGACGGCGCGGCCGGGGCCCGACTCCCGGAGACGCGCGCCCTGTTGGAGGTCCAGGACGAACTGAGGCCGTTCCTCCAGTGCTCCCTGCACGGCGTCGACGTGGGCGGCGGCTTCGTGGAACTGACCCGCGACCTCCCGGGCCTCGCCCGACGCGTCGCCCACACCGCGGCCCGCCTCGGCGTCCCGCGCGAACTCGGCCCCTACGACACCCTGTACTGGCCGAGCCTCGGCCCCGCCGTCTACCGCATCCCACCGCCACGCCCGGGCGACCTCGTCGCGGCCATCACCGAGGCCGCCGTCGAGTCGACCTGGTACCACCCGCACCGGCACGGCACGGTCACCGCGGTCGTGGAGGCCCCGATGTGGGGCGTGGCCGGCGTCGATAACGGCGCACCGCCCGCCGACCGGGACGCGTTACTCCGCACCGTGAGCCACACCCTGCGCCACGACACCCGCATCCTGGAACAACTCCTCGCCCGTATACGGCCGTTCGTGCAGGGCGGCGTCGAGGCGGGGGCGGGCGCCGGGCTGCGGGACGCCTGGCCACGGCCCGCCGCCGACCCGGGCGCGGTCTTCACACGGGACACCAGCGACAGCCGTCCCCGGCCGGTCCCCGCCTCGGCCGACGCGCCCGCGCGGGACGCCGACGACATCCGTCTCCGGTCTGACGCAGACCTGGCCGTCAGGCCCGCGCAGGACACCGCCGACACCCGCCTCCGCGCCGACGCCGCCCGAACCGCACCGCCGCCGACAGCCACGCCCGGCGCGCGGCCCCGGACCCTCGTCGTGCCCGACGCGGCGCGGCTGCTCGCACCGGTCGACGACTATTTACTGGTGTGTCCCGGGCTCGCCGACGCGTGGGATCCCGATGTCGACACCGGCGCCGCCCGCCCGCTGCCGCCGCTCAACACCGCCCACCTGGCCGCCCTGCGCATCGCGGGGCGGCGGCTGGCGCTGCGGACGGCCGGGCTGCTGTACCAGCTCGTGATCGCCTCCGGGCGTGATCCGGCCGGTGTACTGCCGGAGTTGGACCGGCTGATCGACGAGTGGTGCGCCGACTACCGCGACGGCTGCGGAGCGCGCTGGATCTCGGTCGCGCGCCAGGTCGAGTACCAGTCGCGCGTGGTACTCAGCGCGTTCGAACTGGCCCGGCGGCACGCGCCCGTGCGCTCCCGTTCGGGTGAGCCGGGCTGGGGTACGGAGACCGCGGTGCCGATGCACCGGGAATGACGCACACCACCTTCAAGCCGTACACCCCGAAGACCCGCATCTCGACAACCCGCCCCCTGAAGACGCGCATCTCGAAAACCCACACCCCGAAGACGCGCATCGTGAAAGCGGCCGCGCTTCAGGGCGCCCTCTTCGCGGCGCTCGTGCTCCTCGCCGCCGGACAGGCACCGGCCCAGGCGGCCGCACCCCGCCACGGTGTCCAGGGCGACTGGCTCTACCTCACCGTCACCCGGGGCGACAGCCGGTCCAGTGACACGCGCGGGACGCTGCTGCTGTGCGACCCGCCCCAGGGACACGCCCACGCGGCCGAGGCCTGTGCCGAACTGGGCGCGGTGGACGGTGACATCGACGCCGTCCCGGCGAAGAGCGTCTTCTGCCCGATGATCTACGCCCCGGTGACCGCCCACGCGCGCGGGGAGTGGAAGGGGCGTCAGGTGGAGTACTCGAAGACGTTCTCGAACGTGTGCGTCATGGCGGCGCGCACGGGAGAGGTCTTCGCGCTGGACACCTGAGGCGCAGCCCGAGCGGACGTCATCAGGCGGAGCGTCGGGCACGCGCGCGGGGGACGTCTCCGACTCCGCCCGCCTGCTCGCGCGCGTGCAGCGCCGCCGCCACGACCGTGCGGGACTGGTGCTCGACCTGGTGCTCCAAGGGCACCCAGCGGGCCCGGAAGCGTTCCGCGAAGGCGTCGCTCCAGGACGCCACGAGGTGTTCGAGCTGGGGCGCCGCACGGTCGTCGGTCTCCCGCAGGGCGCGCAGCAGCATCGCCGCGGCCCGCAACGGCAGCCGGCGCCCGAACGCGTCCACGCTGCCGACGTACGCCATGGTCGTGTCGGCGGGCGGCATCTGCATCCAGTCCGCGGCCAGGCCGGGCACCAGCTCAAGCGCCCACTTCGCGGCCCGCAGCAGCGGCCCGTCGATCCCCTGGAGGCGCGGCAGTGCCTCGGCGAGCACCCGATCCACCTCCCGCGTGTCCCGCAGCAGCCGGCGCGCCAGCCGCCGTATCGCCGCCGCCGGGGCGGGATGCGGTGCCGGGTCGTCCACCAGGTCGCTGGCCCACATCGGCACCTCCACGACCGCGGTCAGACCCCCGTAGCGATGCGCGTGGTACCAGGTGCTGTGCCGTGCGTCGTCCGGCATGCTCGGGTACGCCGCGTCCGAACCGGGCGCCGGCATCACATGCACCCCGGGACCCGAAGCGGGCCAGCCCGCCGCGTCCGAGGCACCCGTCTCCACCGGGATGTGCAGCTCGGCCGCCGACTTGGCGAACGGCTCGGCCAGCCCCGGTATGTCCTTCGTCAACTGCACCCAGCTGCCGCCCAGATCGGTCCCGTGCAGCGTCACCTGGAGGTAGGGCCGCACCTCGTCGATCACCCGGATCAGCGCAAGCGTCTCGGGCGGCAACCGGTCCGGCGGCAGCACGGAGGGCGACCACTCCGGCTGCTCGGGCCCGGCCGGACGGTAGAAGCCCAGGTGGTAGTCGAGCAGACTGCGCGGCGCCGGCGTGACATGCAGACTCGCCCCGTCCGGGTCCGCGCAGAGCAGGAAGTGCCAGGACGTGTCCGACCTCAACTCCCCTTCCCCTACGACCCGTTCGGCCAGGGCGAGGAGTGTGGAGCCGCCGGTCGGCTCGTTGGCGTGGGCGCCCGCGACCACCAGGACGGCGCGGTGGGCGTGCCCCACGGACAGCAGATGGAGGGGTCTGCCCGCGCGGGAGACGCCCACCTGCCTCAGGGTGCACAGGGCAGGCCGATGAGCGGCCAACGCCCTTGCGGACGAGACCAGTTCGGTCACACTGGGGTATCGCAACTCCGGCAGGAGACTCACCCCCGACTAGTCAGCCCCGGCTTCGCAACCGCAGTACCCCACGGCCTCTGTGAACTGTCAAGAAGACCATGGGGGAGGCTACCGGGGGCGCCCAGGCGCTTTTACCGGCAGCCGGTAGGGGCGTTGGTGCCAGCAGGGGGCCGGGGTTTTCCAGGGGGTTTCACGGGGCCCGACGGTCACTGCCGGTGACGTCCCCTGCGGGCACACGCGCGTACCCCCGCACCGGGAACACCGACGCCGCGCCGCGTCACCGCACGCCCGCCGTCCGGCCTGCACCCCGGGTCCGTACGCGGGTGCGAGCCGGTGGCCGGGACGGTCCTACGGCGTGCGGCCGGGCCGCGTACGCCGTAGGACCGCGTGACGCCTGCTTCACCCGTACGGCCGTACGGGGGCTGCGCCCCGCGCGGTGCGGTGGTCGGCTGGTGGCAGCCGCGTGTGCGCATGGCGCGGACGACCGGCCGCGCGGCCTCCACGGCGCGGGGCGGAGCGACGACCACGGGAGCGGACGGCGGTGCTGTGTCTCACGGACGTGCTCGTCACGCGGACCGCGGGCACCCCGGCCCGTCCACCGGGGCCACCGAGCCTGCGGACGGCCGTACGGGACCCGTATCCGCTCTACCGCACCCTCCGCACGCACTACCCCCTCGTGTACGACGAGCCCTTCGGCGCCTGGCTCGTCAGCCGCTACGACGACGTCCGCGCCGCGCTCGCCGACCCGCGGCTCGTCCGCGTGCCCGGCGACGGGCCACCGGCCGCACCCGAGGCCGACCGGCTCTTCGACCGGGCGCTGCGGGGGCCCGCGCTGGCCGCCCTGACCGCGGCCGTCGAACGCGGCGCCCATGTCCTCGCCCGTCGGCTGGCGGCCGGTGAAGAGGCCGATCTGGTGGGCGAGTTCTGCGACTGGCTGCCCACCGCGACGGTCGTGGCCGCGCTCGGGCTGCCGTACGAGGAGACCGCGCGTGTGCATCGCTGGTGTCGTACGGGACTCGGCGACTCCGGGGGCGGCCGTCCCGAACTGGGCGCCTTCTTGCGCCCGTTGATGGCCCGGCGGCGCGCTCACCCGGGAGGTGACCTGCTGTCCGTCCTGTGCGCCGCGCGGACCGACGAAGGCCCGTTGCCGGACCGGACCGTCATGGGGCTGGTGGGCACGCTGCTCGGTGCGGCCGGCGAGACCACCGCGCGGGGACTCGCGTCGTTCCTCGCCAACCTCCTTGACCACCCGGGCCAGTTGGAGGTGCTCCGCGCCCGTCCCGAGCTCACGGCCGGCGCCTGGGCGGAGTCCCTGCGCCGCGATCCGCCGCTGCACGTCGTGCTGCGCCGGGCCGTCGAACCCGTCGGCGCGATCCCCGCCGGAGCCACCGTCGCCTGCCTCCTCGGCGCCGCCGGCCGCGACCCGGAACGCTTCACCGACCCGGACCGCTACGACGCGTTCCGCCCCGACCCCGCCCCGCTCACCCACGGCACAGGGCGCCACACCTGCTCCGACGCCCTCCTCGCCCGCCTCACGGCCGAACACGGCCTACGAGCCCTGCTGGCCGCCCTGCCCGGTCTTCACCGCGCGGAGGGCGCCCGGACGGCGGCTGAGGACCTGGTCCGGCGCTCGCCCAAGATCCTCAGGGTCCGCACCCGCTAGCGGCTCTCGCCCACCCGCTCCAACAGCACCACCGGTGACTCCCCGAAAACGTCCTCCACGCGTGCGTGCCCCGTGAACTCCCGCTCCGGAGCCAGCACATCGGCCCATCGCCCCGGCGGCAGCGGCAGCAGCGTGTCGCGCCAGCCGCCCGCCTCCGCGAGCCGCGACGACAGGCGGGTCACCGCCGTGACCACGGCCCCCGAGCGCGCGAACGCCACGCAGTGCGCCGCCGCCGGGCCCTCCGCCGTCAGCGGGGCGTACGTCGCCGCGTCGCCGAAGACCTCGGGGCGTCGGGCGCGCAGCCGCAGCGCGGCGGCCGTCAGCGCGCCCTTGTCGCCGGGGTGCGGGGGCGGGAACGGTACGGGACGCCGGTTGTCGGGGTCGACCAGGGCCAGGTACTCGGCCTCCGTGCCCTGGTAGAGGTCCGGCACGCCCGGCATCGTCAGCTGGACCAGGGCGGCGCCCAGCGTGTTCGCCCGGATGTGCGGCTCCAGTGCCGTGCGCAACGCGGCCACGTGCTCGCCGGGCGCCCCGCACGGGCCCGCCGCGACGAACGCCGCCACCGCCTCCTCGTACGGCGGCTCCTGCTCCGTCCAGCTCGTGTACAGGCCCGCCTCGCGCACATGCTTCAACAGGGCCTCCTGGACGCGCTCCGCGTCCGCCGGGCCGAGCCCGAACACCGTCTGCCAGGCCGCCCACGCCAGCTGCGCGTCCGGCACGCCCTCCCCGGTGCGCGTCACCTCGGCCAGCACGTCGGCCCAGCGCTCCGGCACCTCGGTGAGCACGGCCAGCGCGGCCCGTACGTCGGCACTGCGCTTGGTGTCGTGGGTCGACAGCACGGTGCCCATGGCGGGCCAGTCGCGCTGCACGCGCGCGCAGTACGCGTGGAAGTCCTCCGGGGACACGGCCGGGCTGCCCGGGTTCCCGCCCACCTCGGTCGCCGACAGCAGCGGCACATAGCGGTAGAAGGCCGTGTCCTCGACGGACTTGGCCCGCAGCGCGGACGCGGTCTGCGCGAACCGCGTCCGGAACTCGACCTGCTCGGGCCCGTCCCCGTACCGTCCCAGCAGCAGTTCCCGTACGGCATCGACGGCGCCCGCCTCCTCCGCGACGGCGAACGCCTGCCGGGCCTCGGCCGCCGCCTCCTCGGTGACGACGGCGGCGGTGTCGCCCGAGGTGTACGGCCGGTAGACCTCCAGGCGGACCAGCAGCTCCAGCAGCGCGGTCCGCAGCGCCCAGGGGGCCCGGTCGCGCAGCGCGGCCTCCGGGGACGTGGCGCACAGACGGGCCGCGACCCGGGTCAGCCGGTCCATCTCGGCGACCAGTTCGTGCGTGAGCACCTTGTACGCCGCCCGTCGTACCGTCGCCTCCCAGTGGCCGCCCCGGTCGGTCTGCGGGGCCGCGAACCTCCGGTACTGGCCCAGGAGTTCACCGGCGCCCGCCGGGTCCGTGAACAGTCCGTCGACCTGCCGGAGGGCGTCGTAGCCGGTGGTGCCCGCGACGGGCCAGGACGCCGGCAGGTGCTCCCCGTCCGCGAGGATCTTCTCGACGACCGTCCAGCGGCCCCCGGTCGCCTCGTGCAGCCGCCGGAGGTAGTCGTCGGGGTCGGCGAGGCCGTCGGGGTGGTCGACGCGCAGTCCGTCGACGACGCCCTCGCGCAGCAGTTGCAGCATCTTGGCGTGGGTGGCGTCGAAGACCTCCGGGTCCTCGACGCGCACCCCGATCAGCTCCGAGATGCTGAAGAAACGCCGGTAGTTGAGCTCGGTGCGGGCCAGCCGCCACCACACGGGGCGGTACCACTGCGCGTCCAGGAGCTGCGGCAGCGGCAGCTCCCCGGTGCCCTCACGCAGCGGGAAGACGTGGTCGTAGTAGCGCAGGACGTCACCGTCGACCTCCAGGTGCTCGATCTCCGCGCCGACCGGACCGCCCAGCACCGGCAGCAGCAACTGCCCGCCCTGCGCCTCCCAGTCGATGTCGAACCAGCGCGCGTACGGCGACTTGGGGCCCTCCCTGAGGACCTCCCACAGGGCGTGGTTGTGGCGCGGGGCCATGGCCATGTGGTTCGGGACGATGTCCACCACGAGACCGAGACCGTGCTCCCGCGCGGTGCGCGCGAGGGCCCGCAGGCCGTCCTCGCCGCCGAGTTCGCCCCGTACGCGCGCGTGGTCCACGACGTCGTAGCCGTGCGTCGAACCCGGGACGGACTCCAGGACGGGGGACAGGTGCAGGTGCGAGACGCCGAGCGACGCCAGGTACGGCACGGCCGACGCCGCCGCCGCGAACGGGAACTCGGGCTGCAGCTGCAGCCGGTAGGTGGCCGTGGGCACTGCCGGGTCGGGTCGCTCAGGTGTCATGCAGACCTACGTACCCGCCCGGCCGGCTTTCGTGTCATCGACTCCTGCTTCCGGTCCGCCGATCGGCCGACCGCGCGTCCGGTCGGCCGTCCGTGCTCCGCCCCTCCTCCTAGGTCGGCCGTTGCAGCACCGTCATGCTGCGGTCCACCAGGGTCAGCCGGTCCCCGGCCTTCACCTTCGCGCCCGTGCCCGCCGGCACCCCCTCCGCGCGGCCCGTGTCCACGACCACCTGCCACTGGCGGCCGTGATTGACCGGCACGACGAAGTCCAGCGTCTTTGGAGAGGCGTTGAACATCAGCAGGAACGAGTCGTCGGCGATGCGCTCCCCGCGCGGGCCGGGCTCCGAGATGGCGTTGCCGTTGAGGAACACGGACAGCGCGGACGCCTGCGCGGAGTCCCAGTCCCGCTGGGCCATCTCCTTGCCCTCCGGGGTGAACCAGGCGATGTCCGACAGCTCGTCGTGGGTGCCCTCCACGGGCCGCCCGTGGAAGAAGCGCCGACGCCGGAACACGGGATGCTCCTTGCGCAGCCACACCAACGCGCGCGTGAAGGCAGGCAATCCCGACAACTCGGCATCGCCTTCAGGCCACTTCACCCAGGCCAGCTCGCTGTCCTGGCAGTACGCGTTGTTGTTGCCCCTCTGGGTGCGCGCGAACTCATCCCCGTGGCTGACCATCGGCACACCCTGGGACAGCATCAGTGTGGCGACGAAGTTGCGCATCTGCCGCGCGCGCAGCTCCAGGACGGCCGGGTCGTCGGTGTCGCCCTCGGCCCCGCAGTTCCAGGACCGGTTGTGGCTCTCACCGTCCCTGTTGTCCTCGCCGTTGGCCTGGTTGCGTTTGTCGTTGTACGACACCAGGTCGTTCAGGGTGAACCCGTCGTGGCAGGTCACGAAGTTGATGGAGGCCAGGGGACGGCGGCCGTCGTCCTGGTAGAGGTCGGACGAGCCGGTCAGCCGGGACGCGAACTCCGCGAGCGCGCGCCCCTCGCCCCGCCACAGGTCCCGCACGGTGTCGCGGTACTTGCCGTTCCACTCGGTCCACAGCGGCGGGAAGTTGCCCACCTGGTAGCCGCCCTCGCCGACGTCCCAGGGCTCCGCGATCAGCTTCACCTGGGAGACCACCGGGTCCTGCTGCACCAGGTCGAAGAACGACGACAGCCGGTCCACCTCGTGGAACTGCCGTGCCAGGGTGGCCGCGAGGTCGAAGCGGAAGCCGTCGACATGCATCTCGGTGACCCAGTAGCGCAGCGAGTCCATGATCAGCTGGAGCACGTGCGGGGACCGCATGAGGAGGGAATTGCCCGTCCCCGTGGTGTCCATGTAGTAGCGGGGGTCCTCCGCCAGCCGGTAGTACGAGGGGTTGTCGAGACCCCTGAAGGACAGCGTCGGGCCCAGGTGGTTGCCCTCGGCGGTGTGGTTGTAGACGACGTCCAGGATGACCTCGATATCGGCCTCGTGCAGGGCCCGCACCGCCGACTTGAACTCCAGCACCTGCTGGCCGCGGTCGCCCCAGGAGGCGTACGCGTTGTGCGGGGCGAAGAAACCGATCGTGTTGTAGCCCCAGTAGTTGTTCAGCCCCATGTCGACCAGCCGGTGGTCGTTCACGAACTGATGCACCGGCATCAGCTCCAGGGCGGTCACCCCGAGCTCCACCAGGTGCTCGATGACCGCCGGATGCGCGAGCGCCGCGTACGTGCCGCGCAGCTCCTCCGGCAGCCCCGGGTGTTGCATCGTCAGGCCCTTCACATGGGCCTCGTAGAGCACGGTCTCGTGGTATCCGTGCCGGGGCAGCCGGTCGTCGCCCCAGTCGAAGTACGGGTTGACCACGACTGACGTCATGGTGTGCGGCGCGGAGTCCAGGTCGTTGCGCTTGTCGGGGGCGTCGAAGTGGTAGCCGTACACCTCCTCACCCCAGGCGATCGATCCGCTGACTGCCTTCGCGTACGGGTCGAGGAGCAGCTTCGCGGAGTTGCACCGCTGGCCGCGCTCGGGGGCGTACGGGCCGTGCGCGCGGAAGCCGTAGCGCTGTCCGGGCATGATGCCGGGCACGTACGCGTGCCGCACGAACGCGTCACTCTCCCGCAGTTCCACCGCCGTCTCCGAGCCGTCGTCGTGCAGCAGACACAGCTCTACTCGGTCCGCGGCCTCGGTGAAGACCGCGAAGTTGGTGCCGGCGCCGTCGTACGTGGCACCGAGTGGATACGCCTCTCCAGGCCAGACCTGCATGGTCACGACTCTTTCAGCCGGGCCCCGCTGCCGGGGCGCCTTGGCCATGAGTCTCCCCGAAAGTGAGGGAACCACCTATGACTTACGTCCCTCTTACCAAATGGCCAGTGGATACGACGTATGCCGTATCCCGAATCGAGCGCGACAGACACCACTCCCAGCGGTCCGGGGAAGGGCCCAGGGGGAGTAGGGGGAAATGTGCGAAGGACAGTGCACCGCCACCTGGGCAAGGTGGTGGCGGGTACGGCCATAGCGGTGGCCGGGACCGCCGTGATGGTCGCCGTCACCCTGCCGGGCACGGCGGGGGCCGACGAGTCGGGGGGCACCGGAAAGGCCGCGGGGTCCGCCCAACAGGCGGCGGACGGACCGGGCGCGGCACCCGGTGTCGTGCAACAGGCCCCGGCCGAGGGCGAGAAAGGCAAGGGCCGCGACCCGCTCACCGACGACGAGACCAAGCGCGTCGAGCAGATCGCGGTGAACCAGCAACTCCTCAACTCCAGTGAGAACGTGGAAGGGCACCGCGGACCGCAGCGCCTCGACGTGGAGCTCGCCGACCCCGAGACCAGTGAGCTGGACAACCCGAACGCGCCGCGCCGCGCGGACGTGACGTTCTACGACTACAAGGACGACACGGTCGTCACCAAGACCGTCAACCTCGACACCGGCAAGGTCGAGCAGACCGGCACCCAGCACGGAGTGCAGCCGCCGGCGAGTCATGACGAGAACGTCGAGGCGGCCCAGCTGCTCCTCGCGGACCCGCTGGGCGCGGGCCTGAAGGCGGACTACAAGGACGCCACCGGCAACGAACTCACCTCGCCCGACCAGCTGTTGCTGACGGCCATGGTCTACAAGGCCACTCCGGGACGGCAGTCCGGCGACCTCGACCAGTGCGGCGAGCACCGCTGCGTGCGGCTGTTCCCGAAGGTCAAGAACGGGCCGTGGATCGACGCCCGTGACTTCGTCATCGACCTGAGCGCCCGCAAGGTCGGCAAGCTCACCGGCTGAACCGGCCGCGCCGACCGCGCAGTTCTTCGTCCACTGTCCCAACTTGCTTCTCCTGTAAGGGAGTCATTTCTTCATGCGCGTCAACAGAATCAGCCGTGCCCGCAGACGGGGGGCCGTGGGCCTCGCCCTCGCCACCCTGGCCGCCGGTGCCACGGCCGGCGCGGGACCGGCCGTCGCCCAGCCGAAGTCCGCCCCGGCCGCCGCCGCCCCCGGCTGCAGCGCCGCCTACACCATCGAGCAGAAGCTCTCCACCGGCACCACCTGGCGGATGTGCTGGCACTACGAGCGCGAGGCCGGCCTCGTCCTGGAGAACATCTCCTACCAGCCGCCCGGCCAGGCCACGCCCATCAAGGTGCTGGCCGACGCGAAGCTCGCCCAGATCCATGTGCCGTACGACGACGGCAAGAACGAGTACAGCGACCTCACCCAGTACGGCTTCGGCACGGGCCTGATGAACATGGCGCCCGGCGAGTGTCCCGGCGGCACCATCAAGACCGTCAAGGTCCCCGACGCCCAGGACCCGGCCCACCCGAACGTCAAGGGCCTCTGCACGACGACCCGTTCGCGCGGTCACGCCTTCCGGATGCAGGGCGACAGCGCCAACAAGGTCTTCCAGACCCAGGGCAAGGACTTCCTCGTCTACACGGTCAACCAGGTCGGCTGGTACGAGTACATCACCGAGTGGCGCTTCCAGGACGACGGCACCATCAACATGAACGTCGGTGCCACCGGCAGCCTTTCGCCCTACGACTACGACGCGGGCGACGGCCGCGGCTGGCCGCTCGGCAAGGGCGCCAAGGCGTACGCGACGAGCCACCAGCACGACGTCTTCTGGAAGTTGGACTTCGCCCTCGACGGCTCCTCCAAGGGCCGGATCGAGCAGTACGACTCCAAGGTCACCCCGCGCGGAGCCAACACGCCCACCAACAAGACCACCTTGACCAAGGTCACCAAGGAACTCGCGGGCGACGCCAAGAACATGCGCTGGTGGCGCGTCGTCAGCGCGACCGGCAAGAACAAGGACAACCACGCCCGGTCCTACGAGATAGTCCCCGGCACCACCACCAAGTACCCGGGCCGCAGTTTCACCACGCACGACGTGTACTTCACCGAGTACAACAAGTGCGAGCAGTTCGCCAGCGACAACCTGCCCAACTGCGGTGCGGGGCACCCGAAGCAGGTCGACAAGTGGGTCAACGGACAGACCCTCACACACCCCGTGGTCTGGGTGAACGTCGGCTTCCACCACATCGCCCGGGACGAGGACCAGCAGCCGATGCCGGTCCACTGGCAGGGATTCTCGATCGCCCCGCGCGACGTCACCGCTATGAATCCGCTCACTCCGGCCGCGCTCGCCAACCAGAACGGCAATGTGAACGGCGGAAGTTGAGAAACGACCCTGTCCATCCGGCTGCACCGCCGACCGGTCCCGGAGTACCCTTCCTTGATCGTTGAGACTGGGGAGAGCTCGGGGGAGCGGAAGGCGGTGCGCGGGTGGGCTCGGGAGGGCTGGAGTTGCCCCCTGGTGACGAGAGTCACGAGGGGAACTCCGCAGAAGTCCCGCCCGGCGCGGTGTCCCTGGCACGTCCGATGGACGCGGCTGGTTCCATTGGGCCGGAGTTGGACTGGGACGCCGACGCCTGGCGCGAGGTGCGTACGCGCGCCCAGCGAGCCGGCCGCGCCTACATCTGGCTGAACCTGGTCGAGCAGCGGCTGCGCGCGGTCGTGGCCGCTGTTCTGCGCCCCATCTACGAACCCGTCCACGGCGACGAGTGGGTGGTCGCCGCGGCCGGTCCGGCCGGCCAGGAGTGGGTGCAGCGCGCGGTCGCCGTCCGTGAAGTCAGCCGCCGCAAGGGCTACTTGCTCGACCCGGCCGACGACAACGTCCTCAGTTTTCTGACGCTGCCGCAGCTGCGCGAGCTGATGGTGCAGCACTGGCCGTGCTTCGAGCCGTACTTCGACGAGCGCCGGGACGTCGAACTCGCCCTGGACGAACTGGAAGTGACCCGCAACGTCGTCTCCCGCAACCGCGCCCTGTCCGAGGCCGTCCTCAACCAGGCCGAGCGGGCCTCCGCGAAACTCCTGGAGACCCTCGGCGCCGGCAGCGACGTGCCCTCGGCGCGCCGGCTGCCCGTCGACGCGGTCGAGGAGCTGATCGGCGACCGGTTCGCGGACGTGGTCGCCGTGCACCCCGACCGGGTGCGGCTGATGCGGCAGTTCCCGGCCGAGAACATCTTCGGCGGGGCCCGCCGGGTCGACGCCATCGGCATCGGCCTCAACCTGCTCGTGCAGAACTTCTCCGGCCGCCGGCTGGTCCGTCTCGCCGAGTCGGGCTGCCGGACACGGCTGCTGTTTCTCAACCCCGCCTCCAGCGCGGTGAAGCGGCGTGAGCGTGAACTCGGCATCAAGCGCGGCGAGTTGAGCCGCGCCGTCGAAATGAACATCCTGCACATGCGGCGGGTGCGGTCCCGGCTGCGCGACCAGGGGGCCTTCGAGATCCAGGTCTTCGACGAGACGCCGCGCTTCACGGCGTACCTCGTCGACGGCGACGGCTCGGACGGCATAGCCGTCGTCCAGTCCTATCTGCGCCGGAGCCGCGGCATGGAGGCCCCGGTGCTGGTGCTGCGGAACGGAAGCCGACTGGTCAAGTCGGACGAAATGGATGACAGCGCGCTTTTCCCCACCTATCGCGATGAGTTCGAGCAGATGTGGGCGGATTCGCGACCGGTGTCCTGACCTGTCCCCTGGCCCCTCCGGCGGTAAGCGGAACGCGGTCATCGGATTGTCAGTGGCTCATGCGATCGTGGAGACCACTGGGGGAAAGCACCACCGAGAAGGGGGGCCGTCATGGCCTGGCACCAGGAGCTGCTCATCGGCTTCGACCTGGAGACGACGGGGACGGAGCCGCGCGAGGCGCGCATCGTCACGGGCGCGGTCATCGAGGTCAGGGGCGGACGGCCGATAGGCCGCCGGGAGTGGCTGGCCGATCCGGGCGTGGAGATCCCGGCGGACGCCGTCGCGGTGCACGGCATCACGAACGAACGGGCCACCGCCGAGGGCCGCCCCGCCGACCAGGTCGCCGAGTCGATCGCGGACGTTCTCGTGACGTACTGGAAGACGGGCGTCCCCGTCGTCGCCTACAACGCGGCCTTCGACCTCACCCTGCTCTCCGCCGAGCTGCGCCGGCACGGACTGCCGTCCCTGCGCGACCGCCTGGGCGGCACCGAGCCCGCCCCGGTTATCGACCCGTACACGATCGACCGCTCCGTAGACCGCTACCGCCGAGGCAAGCGCAACCTCGAAGCGGTCTGCGTGGAGTACGGCGTGGTCCTCGACTCCGCGCACGACGCCTCGGCCGACGCACTCGCCGCCGCGCGACTGGCCGGCGCGATAGCCGACCGCCACCCCAAGGTCGCGGCCCTCGGCCCGGCGGAGCTGCACCGCCGCCAGATCGAGTGGTACGCGGAATGGGCCGCGGACTTCCAGAGCTTCCTGCGCCGCAAGGGAGACCAGGACGCGGTGGTCGACGGCACGTGGCCGCTGCGCGAGCTGGAGGACGAGACCGTCTGACCCGGCGGCTCCGAAAGCGCCCAAAAGGGAAGCGCCCCAAAGGGGCGCGGGGAACTGCGCGACCAGCCACAGCGGACCGGCAGTCGCCCGAATACCAGTCAGCCCCCCATCATTAGGCGCTCAGAACGGAAACCACCGCACCGTCTCGTCCCCGTCCCGCAAAGACGCCACCCGCCGCCGAAACTCAACAAGCGCCTCAGGGTTGCTCGGTGCGTGCTGAGCAACCCAGGCACAGCTGGCCGTCTCCCGAGCACCACGGAGCACCCCGCAACCGTCCCACTCGCGCACATCCCACCCGTACGCCTCGGTGAACGAGTCATAGGCCCGGGCCGGAAAGGCGTACCGGTCCCGGGAGAGGGCCATCACCACCAGATCGTGCTCGCGCAGATCGGCGGAGAAGGTCTCCAGATCGACCAGCACCGGACCGTCCGGCCCGACATGCACATTGCGGGGCAGCGCGTCGCCATGGATCGGGCCGGGCGGCAGGTGCGGCGTGAGCGCGGCGGCGGCCGCCGCGAAACCGTCCCGCCGCTCGCGCAGATACGCCGCGTCCGCCGGGTCGATCGCGTCACCGGCGAGGCGCAGCCAGCGTTCCACACCGCCCAGCAGCTCGCGGGGCGGGAGGTCGAAGGGGGGAGAGGGGAGCGCGTGGACCACCCGTAGCAGTTCGGCCAAATCCCGGGCATCGGCCGGGCGTACGGAATCGGCCAGCCGGTGCCACACCGTCACCGGGTGCCCCTCGACCAGGCGCGCCCTCGGGTCGGCGGCCCGCACCGCCGGGACGCCGGCCTCGGCCAGCCACAGCGCGACGTTCAGCTCGCGCCGGGCACGGTCGAGGAGTTCGGCGTCACGGCCCACCTTGACGACCAGGTCACCGGCGGCGAACACCGCGTTCTCGCCGAGGGCGAGGAGCCGCGCGTCCCGTGCCGGGCCGGGCAGCACGTCCGCCGCGGCCAGTACGTCCCGGGCCCGTGCCTCGTCCATCGTCCGCCTCCGAGTGATCCCTGTGCGTGTGCGTACGGCGTCGGGTTCCCGCCATCCGACGGCCAGTGTCGCATTCGCACAGGTGGGACGCCGTGCGAGGTGCCTTGACGAGGCACGACGTGTTCACGACCATGACGGGGCCCGACCGGGCCGCGCAAAGGGGCTGATTCCATGACATCGGTGACGGAAGTGTGGAGGACGCCGAGCCGGGGCCGACAGCGACGCGCTCCCGACCACGCGGCCTGGTTCCTGGTGTTACCCGCCCTGATCCCGATCCTCGTGCTCAGCGTGGGACCGCTGCTGTACGGAATCCTGCTCGCCTTCACCGACTCCCAGTCGGGCCGGACCGCGCCCACCCAGTGGATCGGCGGTCTCAACTTCCGGGATCTGCTGCACGACACGCTGTTCTGGGAGTCGTTCCGCATCGGCCTGGTGTGGGCGGTCGGGGTGACCGTGCCGCAGTTCCTGCTCGCCCTCGGTCTCGCCCTGCTCCTCAACCAGGATCTGCGGATGCGCTGGCTCGCCCGAGCGCTGGCGATCGTCCCGTGGGCGATGCCCGAGGTCGTCGTCGGCATCATGTGGCGGATCGTCTACAACCCGGACGCGGGCATCCTCAACGAGACCCTGCACGACCTCGGCCTCGGGAACGGCCGGGACTGGCTCAGCAGCCTGACGACCGCGCTGCCCGCCGTGATCGTCGTCGGCGTCTGGGCCGGCATGCCGCAGACGACGGTCGCCCTGCTCGCCGGGCTGCAGAACACCCCGCGCGAACTGCACGAGGCGGCGGCGGTCGACGGCGCCGGAGCCTGGCGCCGCTTCCGCACGGTCACCTGGCCCGCCCTCAGACCCGTGGCGCTGGCGATCACGGCACTCAACCTGATCTGGAACTTCAACTCGTTCGCCCTGGTCTACGTCCTGACCAATGGCGGACCCGGCGGCCGCACCCGGCTGCCCATGCTCTTCGCCTACGAAGAGGCCTTCCGCTACGGCCAGTTCGGCTACGCGGCGGCGATGGGATGCGTGATGGTCGCGGTGATCTCGGTGCTCCTCGCCGTCTTCCTCGTCGGCCGCCTGAGGGGAGGAGACGACTCATGAGGACCAGCGGCACAACAGGTATGAGGACCAGCACCGGGGCCCGCGCCGGACAGTACGTCGCCCTGCTCGCGTATCTCGTCTTCCTCGCCTTCCCTCTCCTCTGGCTGATCTCCACCGCCTTCAAGTCACCGCGCGAGCTGGGCAGTCTGCACCCCACCTGGATCCCCAGACACCCCACCCTCGCCAACTTCCGCCAGGCCTTCGACGAACAGCCGCTGCTGCACGCCGCGTTGAACTCCCTGCTCGCGGCGCTCGGGGCCGCGCTGATCGCCGTGGTGATCGCGACACCGATGGCGTGGGTCATGGCCCGGCGCCGTACGGTGCTCGCGCGGGCCGCGACCGGGTGGGTGGTGGTCAGCCAGGCGTTCCCGTTCGTGCTGGTGATCATCCCGCTGTTCCTGGTGCTGAAGAACCTGCGGCTGATCGACTCCCTGGCCGGGCTGGTGCTGGTCTACGTGGTGTGGTCGCTGCCGTTCGCACTGTGGATGCTCGTCGGTTATGTACGGGCGGTACCCGCCGAGTTGGAGGAAGCGGCCGCGGTCGACGGCGCAGGGAAGCTGCGCACACTGGTGTCGGTGACAGCGCCCCTGCTCGCGCCGGGGATCGTGGCGACGGCGCTGTTCGCGTTCGTCACCGCGTGGAACGAGTTCTTCTTCGCACTGGTCCTGCTCAAGACCCCGGAGAAACAGACCCTGCCGGTCGTCCTCACCCACTTCATCGGCGCGGAGGGCGTCGCCGACCTCGGCCCGCTGGCCGCCGCCGCGTTCCTCGCGACCCTGCCCTCCCTGATCGTCTTCGCGCTGATCCAACGGCGGATCACCGGCGGCATGTTGACCGGGGCGGTGAAGAGCTGATGCGAGCGCGCTGGATCCTCGCCCTCGTCCTGACCCTGCTCCTCGCCGGCTGCACGGGCGGCGGAAACGGCTCCGCGAGCGGCCGGATCACCCTCCGCTTCCAGTCCCTGGCCTGGCAGGACGAGTCCGTCACCGCCAACAAGGAACTGGTGAAGGAGTGGAACGCCACCCATCCGGACGTCAAGGTCGAGTACTTACAGGGCAGTTGGGACAGCGTCCACGACCAACTACTCACCTCCTTCGAGGGCGGTGAAGCACCGGACATCATCCACGACGCCTCGGACGACCTCGCGGACTTCGCCTACGGCGGCTACCTCGCCGATCTGCGCAAGCTGCTGCCCGCGCGGCTCAAGTCCGAGATCCCGCAACGAAGTTGGGAGACGGCGACTTTCGGGGACGGCGTCTACGGCGTGCCGTTCCTCCAGGAGCCGAGGGTGCTGATCGCCAACGCCACCTGGCTGAAGAAGGCGGGCGTACGCATTCCCACCCCCGAACACCCGTGGAGCTGGGCGGAGTTCAGGGCCATCACCCGGCGGCTCAGCGGCGACGGCAAGTACGGCGTCGCCTGGCCGCTCAAGGAGCCGGTGTCCGCCACGCTCAACCTGTCGCTGTCGGCGGGCGGCGAGCTGTTCCACCGGGGTGCGGACGGCAAGGTGACCGTCCGCTTCGACGCGGCCGACCAGGTCGTACCCCGCACGATCCACGACCAGGTGGACGTGGACCACAGCGCCTCGCCCACGATCCTCGGCAGCGGCGGCTCCGACACCCTGCCCGGGTTCTTCGGCGGCAAGTACGCGATGATCCCGCTGGGCTTCTCCTACCGGCAGCAGATCGTGCAGCAGGCGCCCAAGGGCTTCGACTGGCAGGTGCTGCCCGCTCCCGCCGGCGCCGACGGGCTCACCCAGGGCGTCAGCCCGCAGACCCTGTCCGTCTCTCAGGACAGCCCGCACAAGAAGGAGGCCACCGAGTTCATCGACTTCCTCCTCCAGCCCAAGAACATGGTCCGACTGGCCCTGGGCGACTGGATGCTCCCCACCGGCACCCAGGCCCTCAAGGACCCGGCCCTGCACACCACCAAGAACGACTGGTCCACCGGCACCGCACTCGCTGGAGACCTCAACTCCGCGCCGGCACAGTCAGTACGCGGCTACCCGGAGTGGAAGGACAAGGTGGCCACCCCGGCGTTCCAGGAGTACTACAGCGGCGGCATCAGCCTGGCCGAACTACGCCAACGCCTGGAGAGGGACGGCAACTTGGTCCTGGCAAGATACCAACGCTGATGAGGGTGACGCCCTTCTTTCAGGGGCGCGGGGCTGTATCGATATGCGGCTCCGCCGCGTGGGCGCGACCAGCCCCCACCGCCCCGCACTCGCCACCCAACCGCACCCCACTCCCCGGATGGCGCTCCCCACCACAAAAATCCCGTTGCCCCACCTCGCCCGAACCCCCTAGCGTTCCCCACATGTCCGCCGCGAACGCGATCACGAACTCCGGTCTCGGCCGGAGCTGCACGTATGCGATCCGCATGCGCCGCGGCCCCGGTGCCCTGACCGGCCCGGGCGCGTACGCCCGCTGACACCTCCGCCGACCCGCCACTCGCGGTCCGCGGTTCCTCCTGCTCTTCCGGTCGGGGCCTTCGTCTGCCCGTATGCCCTTCACGGAAGACAAGGACCGCAGGCCATGGCCCGCCCCACCCACGTTTCCCGCGCGCTCTCGCAGAACTTCCTCGCCGACCGCGCCACCGCCGAATACGTCGCCCGCCTCGCCGTCCCGCACGGACGTCAGGTACCCCTTCTCCTCGAAGTGGGCGCAGGAAAAGGCGCGTTGACCGAGAAGCTAGCGCCCCACTGCCACGAGCTGCACGCCCACGAGATCGACCCCCGGCTCGTACCGAAACTCCGCACCCGCTTCTCCACCACACCCCAAGTGCGCGTCGTCGCCGGTGACTTCATGGATGCCCGGCCCCCGCGCACCCCGTTCGCCGTCGCCGGGAACGTGCCCTTCTCCCGCACCGCCGACATCGTCGACTGGTGTCTGCGCGCCCCCGCCCTCACCGACGCCACCCTGCTCACCCAGCTCGAATACGCCCGCAAACGCACCGGTGACTACGGCAGTTGGACCCTGCTGACGGTCCGCAGCTGGCCCCGGTACGAGTGGCGACTGGTCGGGCGGGTCGACCGTCGCCGGTTCAGTCCCGTGCCACGCGTCGACGCCGGGATCGTACGGATCGAGCGACGCCGGACCCCACTGCTCGAACCGGCCGCGCTGCGCGATTGGCGGCACCTGGTCGAGCTGGGCTTCTCAGGGGTGGGCGGCTCGCTGCACGCCTCACTGCGCCGGGCCCACCCGAGACGTCGCGTGGACGCCGCGTTCCGCGCGGCGCGCCTCGATCCACGCGCCCTTGTGGGCGAGGTGTCGCCGGACCACTGGCTACGGCTGCACGAGGAGCTGACGTCGTAGAAGGCGTCGCACAGAGGCCGTAGAAAAGAGGTCGTAGGAAGAGATGTCGTAGAACATGGGTGAGGGCCTGCTGGTTCCCCCGGGATACCAACAGGCCCTCGATCAGGGGGGAGTTACACCCGCGCGGGCTCGTCCTCGTCCTTCGTCGTGGACGGGAGCGGGTCCGGGGACTCGTCGTGGGTGAGGTCGGGGAGGCGGTGGAGCCACTTAGGGAAGTACCAGTTGCGCTCGCCGAGCAGGGCCATCACCGCGGGGAGCAGGACGCCTCGGATGACCGTGGCGTCGATGAGGACCGCGGCGGCGAGGCCGACGCCCATCTGCTTCATGGACTGCATGGACAGCGTGCCGAAGATCGCGAAGACGGCGACCATGATGACGGCGGCGCTGGTGACGACGCCGGCCGTGGTGACCACGCCGTGCTGGATCGCGTCCTGTGTCGTACGGCCGCGCTGGCGGGCCTCGCGGATGCGGGAGACGACGAACACGTGGTAGTCCATCGACAGGCCGAACAGGATCACGAAGAGGAACAGCGGCAGCCAGGTGACGATGGCGCCGACGCCCTCCGCGCCCACCAGTGAGGCGCCCCAGCCGTGTTGGAACACGGCGACGAGGATGCCGTAAGCGGCGCCCACGGACAGGAGGTTGAGGACGATCGAGGTGATCGCGACCGTCAGGGAGCGGAACGAGAGCAGCATCAGCAGGAAGGCGAAGACCACGACGAACGCGAAGACCGGGACGACCGATCCGAGAAGCTGGTCGTTGAAGTCCTTTGATCCCGCGACGTTTCCGGTGATCGGCGCCTGGACGCCGTCGACCTTGCCGAGGGTGGCGGGCCGTACCTCGTCGCGCAGCTTCTCCAGGCTCTTCGAGGCCTTGTCCTGGTCGGAGCCGCCGACGAGCGGGACGTAGACGAAGGCGACGTTCTGCGCGTCGTGCAGCTTGATGTCGACCGGGCCGCGCGAGGCACCCGAACTGACCGCCTGCGCCTTGAAGTCGGCCAACGCCTGCTTGACCTCAGGTGCGTTGATGTCCTTCGCCTTGACGATCACCTCGGCCGGATCGGAGCCGCCCGGGAAGGCGTCGTTGACGCGGTTGTAAGTCCCGACGATCGGCAGGGAGTTGCCGAACTCCTGGTCCAGGGTGAGGTTCTCGGTCTTCATGCCGACCGCGGGAGCGGCGATCGCGAGCAGCGTGCCGGCCGCGACGAGCACGGAGAGCAGCGGCTTGGCGAGAACGCGCTTGAGGACGGCGGTCCAGAACCGGCTCTCCCCGTTGCCCCGGCGGCCGCGCCGACGCAGGAACGGGATACGGCCCTTCTCGACCCGCTCGCCCAACAGCGAGAGCAGCGCGGGCAGTACGGTCACCGAGCCGACCATGGCGACCGCGACGACCATCAGCGAGGCCAGGCCCATCGCCTCGAACTCGGCGAGCCCGGTGAACAGCATGCCCGCCATCGCCACGCACACCGTGACACCGGAGACGATGATGGCGCGGCCACTGGTCGCGGCGGCGATGCGCAGCGCGGCCCCGGCGTCCCGGCCGGCCTCGCGCTCCTCGCGTTCGCGGCGCAGATAGAACAGGCAGTAGTCGACGCCGACGGCCAACCCGACCAGCAGCATCACGGAGTTGGCGGTGTCGCTCATCGGCTGGACGTGGCTGACGAGGCCCATCAGGCCCATCGTCGCCACGATCGCGGTGATGGCCAGAGCCACCGGCAGCAGCGCCGCCACCAGCGCGCCGAAGGCGATCAGCAGGATGCCGAAGGCGACGGGCACGGCGGAGTACTCGGCCTTCTTGAAGTCGTTGCCGAAGGCGTCGGAGTACTGCTTCGCCATGCTGGCGCCGCCGATCTCCTCGATCCGCAGCGAGCCGTGGTCCTTCTGCACCCCGGCGACGGCCTTCAGCACCGGCTCCACCCGGTCACCGGCGGTGTCCGCGTCGCCCCGCATGTCGAACTGGACGAGCGCGCTCCGGCCGTCCTTCGAGATCGTCCTCGTGTCGTACGGCGACGTCACGTCCGTGACCCGGCCGGTCCCCTCGACGGCCTTGACGACCGCGGTGACCGTGGTGCGGAACTCGCTGTCGGTGGACGTGACCGACGCGTCCTTCGACTGGATCAGAATGGTCTCGCTCGCCGGTTCCTTGATCCCGGCGTCGTCGATGATCGTGGCGGCTGTGTGCGTCTCGCCCTTCAGCTGGTCGCTCTCGTCGACATCGACACGGCCCGCCGCCGAACCGATTCCCATCGCCAGCACCACGAACAGCACCCAGACGCCGACCGCGGCCCATCGATGCCGGGCGCTCCAGCCGCCGGCTCGGGCGGCGAGCCCCCGCACCCGTGAATCTCGGTTCCCCATGACGGGCTTGCCCCCTTGTGCACGGTGACAGCCGCCTGCCGCCACCTCATGGTTCGAAGGTATGTGCGGGATAAGAACGTCTCCTCGTGCTTACCGGTGAAGTGCCGGGCGCGCGGCTCCTCCGGACGGACCCCGGGCCCTCACCACTGGGGAGGACGGCGGCCCCTTACATCTACCCGTGCGGCTCGGGGGTGGTGATCAGGGTGCGCGAGGTGCACGCGGTGTGTGGTGTGCGCGGTGTCCGATCCGTCGGTCCGGCCCGCTTTGTGATTACGAAACCTTGTTGAACAAGTCACAGGTGCATGTAGATGTTGATCCCGGCCCACCTCGTCCGCCAGAGTTTCCAAGGTCGTCGTGCCCACCCCCACTGGGCACGACGGCCGCTCTAAGGTGGCCGGATGACGACGTATGCGGCGCTCCTGCGCGGAATCAACGTGGGCGGCAACAAGAAGCTCCCGATGGCCGGGCTGCGCACGCTCCTGGAAGGCCTCGGGCACGACGGCGTCCGCACCTATCTGCAGAGCGGCCAGGCCGTGTTCGCGAGCGGGCACGGCGACGAGGAGTCCCTCGCGGCGGAACTCGCCCAGGCGATCGAGAAGCGGTTCGGCTTCACGGTCGACGTCATCGTCCGCGACCACGCCTACCTGAAGGCGATCGCCGACAACTGCCCTTTCCCCGCCGCCGAGTTGGAGGCCAAGCAACTCCACGTCACCTACTACTCGGTGCCGGTCGCCGAGGACCGCTTCGCGGAACTGGACCGGGCCGCGTACCTGCCCGAGGAGTTCCGAACCGGCGACCGCGCCCTGTACCTCTACGCCCCCGACGGCCTCGGCCGCTCCAAGCTCGCCGTGGGACTGTCCCGGCCGCGGCTGAACAAGGGGCTGATCGCGACGACCCGCAACTGGAACACCGTGGTCAAACTGGTGGAGATGACGGGCAGTTGACCAGTCGCCGTACCCGATGACCGGGCCCGCACACGCTGTGCGAGGCTCGTCCCATGCGCTACATCATCATCGGAGCAGGGGCGGTCGGCGGGGCCATCGGTGGTCGGCTGGCCGGGGCGGGGTGCGAGGTCGTGCTGGTCGCGCGGGGTGCGCAGCGGGCGGCGTTGGCCGAGCACGGGTTGCGGCTGAAGGTGCCGGACGGGGAGTCGACGTATCGGCTGCCGGTCGTCGAAGGGCCCGTGGAACTGGGCGAGTTGAGGGCCGACGACGTGCTCGTGCTCGCCGTCAAGACGCAGGACAGTGAGGCCGCGCTGGCGGTCTGGGGCCCGGCGCCGGTCACCGGTGGCGGCAGCGCCGCCGAGCGGTTGCCGGTCGTCTGCGCGCAGAACGGGGTGGAGAGCCAACGGCTGGCACTGCGCCGCTTCCGGCGGGTCTACGGCGTCTGCGTCTGGCTGCCCGCGACCTTCGTCGAACCGGGCGTGGTCGCCGCCGAAGGCACCCCGCTCACCGGCATCCTCCACCTCGGCCGCTACCCGCACGGCACGGACGAGACCGCCCGGCTGATCGCCGCCGACCTGGAGAAGTCGAGGTTCGAGGCGCCGGTCGTGCCGGACGTGACGCGCTGGCAGTACGCCAAGCTGCTCGGCAACCTCGTCAACGCGATCGAGGCGGTCGCCGAGGTACGCGGCACCGAGGAGAACCTGGCGCTGTACCGGCGGGTCCGGGCCGAGGGCGCGGCCGTGCTCGACGCGGCCGGTGTCGCGTACGCGAGCGCCGAGGAGGAGAAGGAGGCGCGCGGCGACAAGATCCAGCTCGTGGAGATCGACGGCACCCCGCGCGGCGGCGGCTCCTCCTGGCAGTCGCTGAACCGGGGCACCGGCACCATCGAGGCCGACTACCTCAACGGCGAGATCGCGCTGCTGGGGCGGCTGCACGGTGTACCGACACCGCTCAACGACCTGCTGCAACGGCTCGCGAACGGCTTCGCGCGCGAGCGCAGGGCGCCCGGTTCGCTGCCGTTCGACGAGCTGGTCCGCCTCGCCGACGACGCTGTCGCGTTTGTTCAAGAGTCCTGACGGCCCGCTCCCTAGCGTGGGAGCCATGAGCAACCACGACCTGCACTCGCACACGAACGACCTCCACCCGTCCACGAACGACCTCCACCCGTCCACGAACGAACTCCATCCGTACATGATCGAATGCGCCGCCGAGGCGGCCCGTGTCGCGCGCGGTGTCACCTCGGCCCAGCTCGACGACCCCACGCACTGCCCCGACTGGGACGTCCGCGCGATGGTCAACCACTGGGTCCTCTACACCTCGCACGGCCTGGAACACCGTGCCCTGCGCAAGCAGCTCCCCGAGGAGCTGACCGCGCGCGACTTCACCGCCGACCCGGAGTGGGCGGAGGCGTACGCCGCCCAGCTGGACCGGGCCGTCGCCGCCTGGGCCGACCCGGCGGTGTGGGAGGGCGAGGTCGACCTCGGCATGGCGAAGATGCCGGCCGACGAAATCGCCTCGATGATCATCAAGGAGCTGGCGGTCCACGGCTGGGACGTCGCCGCCGCCACCGGTCAGCGGTACACCGTCTCGGACGGCGCGGCCCGCCTGATCCTCGACGTGGTCGAGAAGCACGGCGACCTCTACCGCCAGTACGACGGCTTCGCCGACCCGGTACCCGTACCGGACGACGCCCCCGTCTTCGAACGCGCCCTCGCGTCCAGCGGACGGAACCCGCGGCAACAGGTCAAGGGAAAAATGGACCACTGAGAGTTCGGTGGATTGGGTCGTTCCTTCGCGCCACTCCGCGACTAACGTTCCCGGTATGAGCCGAGACAGCAGCCACGACGCGAACGGTGATGCCCCCGTCCCCGTCCGGGTCGACTTCTACTTCGACCCCGCCTGCCCCTTCGCGTGGATCACCTCCCGCTGGCTGCTGGAGGTCGAGCGCGAGCGCCCGCTCGACCTCCGCTTCCACGCGATGAGCCTCTACCTCCACAACACCGGCAACGAACTCCCCGACTGGTACCGGGAGTTGGTAGACAAGTCCATCGGCCCGGTCCGCGTCGCCGTGGCCGCCGCCGAACAGCAGGGCGACAAGGTCCTGCGGGACCTCTACACGGCCTTCGGTATCCGCATCCACGAGCGGCGCTACGACGACTTCGACGCCGTCATCGCCGAGTCCCTCGCCGACCTCGGACTCCCCGCCGAACTGGCCGACGCCGCCCACGATGTGGCCTACGACGACGCCGTGCGCCGCAGTCATGAGGCGGGCGTGGAGGAGGAGTCGGGCGGCTATGTGGGGACGCCGACCCTGCATGTCGACGGAACGGTGTGGTTCGGTCCCGTGCTGCGGGCGATTCCGCGCGGTGCGAAGGCGGCCGAACTCTTCGACAGTTTCCGGGTGTTGGCCACGTATCCCGACTTCTTCGAGCTGAAGCGGACGCGTACTGGAGGGCTGTCCTTCGCCTCCGAGGACCGACCGGATGCGGTGGCGGGGGTGGAGTGACAACAACGTCGGAAGAAACGCAGTACGGAAAGCGGCCCCCCGTCACGGCTCATCGCCGACTGGGGGCCGCTTCGCGGACGGGCCGTCCGGGGTCCGGCATCACAGGGGAGTGCCGGACTTCGGGCGGCGCTTCCCTGTCCACGGGTCGGTCATGTCCCGAGGTCGGTCACGCGCCGGGCTGTTCGGCGCGCCGGCCCCGTCCCGACAGCCGTCCCGCGAGGCGCCCCAGGGCGCCGGGGCGGTTCCAGGCGCGGAACGCGTCGAGTTTGCCGCGGCCCGCACGGTCGAGTGCCGCCTCGACCGCGCTCTGGTCCGCGACGGACAGGGCCCGCACGGCCGGCCGCAGCACCTTGGCCAGCAGCGCCGTACGGGTCTCGTCCCAGGCCGGATACGTCCCAGGGAACGCGCTCCAGTCGCAGAACCGGTCGGCGGCATACGCCGGTTCGCTCCGCAAGCGGTCGCCCACCCGCTCCGAGCGGCCCGCCCCCTCGTACGCCGCGAGCAGGCGCGGCTCGGCCGAACGGGCCAGCGAGTACAGCTCGTTCTCCGGTGCCGTCCCCTCCAGCAGCCGCCACGCGAGGGTCTGGAAGGCGCGCTCGGCGACGGTGTCCGGCACCGGATCGGCGGCGGCACCGGCCGTCAGGTCCAGCACTCTGCCGACCCACTCCTCGCCCTCGCTCGCGGTGCCCAACAGCCCGGTGAACTCCAGCAGGAGCAGGGCGGTACGCCGACCCGGCCCCAGTTCCGTGGTGAAGCAGCGGAGCAGATCGGTGGCGAGCGTCGGTATGCCGGGGTCGTCCGGGGGAGCGGCGAGCGCCGCCTCGATCAGCAACTCCCGGGTACCGGCGGTGCGGTGGGTGTCGGAGCCCAGCTCCTTCAACAGCAGGCTCGCCTCCGCGCCGGTCGGCAGCTCGCCGCCGGGCCAGGTGAGGCGGAGGGCCGTGCGCAGCACGCTCGGATCGGCGTGCGGCGACACCCCGGCCGTGCGGAGCAGACCGTGGAACCGGTCGAGCCGGTCGTCCGACCCGTCCGGCGCGACACACATCCGCAGATGCGGGAAACCGGACTGCTGGAGGTCCAGCGGCAGCCCCGAACCCTTCAACACCCGTGCCACCGGCGCCGGTTCGGCAGCGGCGAGCGTGTCGAGCGAACCGAACAGCGCGACCCGCAGCCCGGGGTGGGTGTGCACCGCGTCGAGGAGCGCGGGCGGACAGCCCACGGCGGAAGGCTCGCCGCCCGGGCGGATCTCGGCGGGTTCGGGCGACGGCTTCGTGTCGCCGCCCGACGGGGACGGGGTCGAGGAGTCCACCCACTCCCGCGCCAACCGCTCGGCCAGCTGCGGCAGTTCGTCCTGGCAGTCGACGTTGAGGAGGTCGGCGGCCCGCAGTAGCGCGAGGGGCCGTCCGGCGGCAGGCTCGGCCGTGTCCGCGATACCGGCCCGCAGGGAGGGCGCGAGATCGCGGGCCAGGTCGTCATGGGCCCGCGCGGTGAGGGACCCGGCACGCAGCGCGGGCACCGGTCCCCGGGCGAGGACCGCCGACGCCAGCACGCGCGCGGCGAGCGGCGCCGACACCGCGGCCGTCACACATCCGTCCAACCGGGCCAGCAGCGCGGCCAACGCGACCTGTTCGGCCTCGCCCGGCAGGGTCGCCGAGGGGGAGCCCAGATGCGGCACCGGGCCGCCGCACAACCCGGCGACCAACGCCGTCAGCGTGTCGTCCGGCAGTGCGCCCACCTGCTCGGCCGCCCAACTCGCCGCCGCCGCACGGGCGTCCGTACGCAGGTCGATCCCCGCGACGAGCGCGGCCACCGCCAAGGGGCCCAGATCGGCGGGGTCGTTGTCGAACAGGTCGGGGCGGCCCGCACGCCAGACGCGGGCGCACACCTCGGCCCAGGTGTTCGTGACCGGCCGGGACGGCTGCCGGCCCGTGCAGTTGTGCACGCGATAGCGCTCGTCGTCGGCGACGGGCTCGGAGGACGGCAGTACGCCGACGAGCTGCTGGTGGGCCTGCCGGGGGTCGCGGGTGTACGTCGTGAAGGTGAGCCGGTGCGCCTGTTCGCGAGGCAGGACCGTGCAGGCGAGCGCGATCCACCGGGCCACGTCGGCGCTGTCGTGCTCCACCACCACGATCTGCCCGGCGCCCGGGTCCGCGGCCACCGCCCGCAGATCGGCGAAGAACGGGGCGAGCCGTCCGGCCCGGGACACCGCGAACGCGACCAGCGCCTCCTTGCGCAGCAGCCCAGACGGTTCCACACGGTCGACGGGCTCGGGCCTGCCGTCCGGGGGAGTCGACTCGGCCCAACGCGGGGACTCCCAGGTGGAGATGGGCAGGACACCGTCCGGCAGCCGGTTCCCGGCGAGCAGCAGGAGGGCGTGCGTGTGGAAGGAGACCGGGCCCCCGGCCCAGTCTGTTCCGGTACACACGGAACGGCTCAACAGCCGTCCTCCGTCGGCGAGTTCACTGAAGCTGAAGACCGTGGGGAACCTTTTGAGCTGCTCGGCGTCGGGCTGCTGCGGGCTGTCGGGCGGTGGCTCGTACCCGAGGAGCCGCTCGGCCTCCCGCAGCACCCCCGGCGGCACCTCCGCGCCGACCGCCGTGAACCGGGGGCCGGAGTCCTCGGAGCCGGACGGCGCCGAGGTGTAGTGCAGCTGGGCCGGCGCAGGCCCTTCTCGATGCCCGAACTCCTGACCCGCCACGTGTACTTGCTCCCTACTAGCCCTCAGAGGCACCATCCCAGCAGATCCGGCAGCCGGGGGAGGCCCCTTTCCGGGAATCCGGGCAGGTGGGAACCGTGAAGGTCCTAGGCTCCGACGGCCGCCAACGCCGGTGCCAGGGCCGCGTCGTAGCGCTCCAGCAGCACCCGCGCCACCTCCGGTGCCGGGCCCAGTACGTCGGCCAGGACGTCCGCCTCCGCGGCGCCCCGTGCGATGCGGTCGGGAAGGAAGCCGGGCGCGAGGACGTACGGCGACACCGCGACGCGTTCGCAGCCCAGGGCCCGCAGTTCGCGGACCGCGTCCTCGGTGCGGGGGAGGGACGCGGAGGCGAACGCGGGGCGCACGGCGCGCCAACCGGTGTGCCACCAGTCCCGGGCGATGTCGGCGATCACCGCGATCGCCTCCGGGTCGGTGGAGCCCGCCGAGGCCAGGACGACCCCGGTCGAGGACTTATCGGCGGGCGTCAACCCGGCCTCGTAGAGCCGTCGTTCGAGGGCCCGGAGGAGGAGCGGGGACGGGCCCAGCACCTCCGCCTGCCTGATCCGCAGCCGCGGCGGTGCCTCCCGCAGGACCGCGGGGATGTCCGCCTTCGCGTGGAACGCGCGGGTCAGCAGCAGCGGGAGCGCCACGACATCCTGTACGCCCTCTGCCGCCAGTGACTCCAAGACACCTTGCACGGAAGGGATGTTGAAGTCCAGGAAGCCGATCTCCACGCGCAGCCCGGGCCGCCGCGACCGTATCCGCCGCACCAGGGCGTGGACAGTCGCGGCGTGCCGCGGATCGCGGCTGCCGTGGGCGATGACGAGAAGGACCGGCTTCCTGTGCATGGGACTCAGCTCAGCTCTTCACCAGCAGACCGCGGCTGCGCAGCACCCACCGCTCCAGCGGGCTGAACAACAGCAGGTCGATGGCGATACCGACGAACAGGATCAGGATGATCGCCTCGAACACCATCGCCATGTCGCTGTTGGTACGGCCGTTCTCCAGCAACTGGCCGAGGCCCACGCCCAGATCGGGGAACTGGGCGATGATCTCCGCCGCCATCAGCGAGCGCCACGAGAACGCCCAGCCCTGCTTCAGGCCCGCCACATAGCCGGGGAGCGCCGCCGGCAGCGTGACGTGCCAGATGCCCTTGACGCCGGTCGCGCCCATCGTGCGGCCCGCCCGCAGGAACAGCGGCGGCACCTGGTCGACGCCGGACACCAGGCCGTTGGCGATGGAGGGGACCGCGCCGAGCAGGATGACCGCGTACATCATCGAGTTGTTCAGGCCCAGCCAGATCACGGCCGGCGGCACCCAGGCCACCGACGGCAGCGACTGGAGGCCGGACAGGATCGGGCCGATCGCCGCGCGCACGAACTTCACCCGGGCCACCACCAGACCCAGCGGGGTGCCGATGAGCAGCGCGAAGAAGAAGCCCAGCAGACCGCGCGAGACGCTGGTCCAGATGTAGCCGAGCAGATCGCCCGCCAGCCAGGCGTTCTTGAACTCCGTACCCACAGCGCCGGGTGAGGGCAGCTTGCTCGGGTCGTCGACGATCGGGGTCAGGATCAGCCAGACCACGATGACCACCGCGAGCGCGACGATCGGCGGAAAGATCTTGTTGACGAAGGTCTGCCGGAAGGTCGGACGGCCGGTGACCGTGGTCTCCAGGGCGTCGAGGCCCGCCTCGACGCTCCCGGCGTCCTTGACCGTCGTCGTCTCAGTGCTGGCCATGACGGCGGATCTCCCCACGCAGTACATCGGTGATCTCAAGGGACAGTTCGGCCACGGGCGCGTCCTCGATGCGGCGCGGCTGCGGAATGTCGACCGTCCACTCGCGGGCGATCCGGCCGGGCCGGGAGGACAGCAGGACCACCCGCTGGGCGAGCCGTACCGCCTCCCGCACGTTGTGCGTGACGAACAGGACGGAGAGCCCCGTCTCGCCCCAGATACGGGTCAGTTCGTCGTGCAGGACGTCCCGTGTGATGGCGTCCAGGGCCGCGAACGGCTCGTCCATCAGCAGGATGCGGCTCTCCTGGGCGAGCGCGCGGGCCATGGCGACCCGCTGGCGCATACCGCCGGACAGCTCGTGCACCCGCTTGCCGTACGCGCCCGGCAGCCGGACCAGTTCGAGCAGCTCCTCGGTCCTGCCGCGCCGCTCCTCCTTCGGAACTCCCCTGAGTTTCAGGGCGAGTTCGATGTTCTTGCCCGCGGTGAGCCAGGGGAACAGGGCGTGCTCCTGGAACATCAGGGCGGGGCGGCCGTCCGCGGTGATGGACCCGGCGGTGGGCTTGTCGAGGCCCGCCACCAGGTTCAGCAGGGTGGACTTGCCGCAGCCCGAGGCCCCCAGGAGGGTGACGAACTCGCCGGGCGCGACATCGATGCTGATGTCGTCCAGGACGAGTTGCTGCCCAGCCGGCGTCGCGAAGGACTTCGAGACATGCTCAAGGCGTGCCGCGTACTCGACCGACGCGGTGGTCTCCTTGGCGAGCGTCGTGGCCATGGTCGTCACCTCCTGGGAAGTCATCGGGATCCTCCGATCAGCTCGTGCCGAGGCCGGCGGCGTCGACCGAGCTGTCGCCGTCCGCCTTGAGGACCTTGTTGAGGAGCGTCAGGTCGTAGATGCCCTTCAGATCGGGCTTCTCCAGCAGACCCGCCTTCACCGCGTGCGCCGCCTCGGCGTTGAGGGTGGAGGCCAGCGGGTCGTTGGTGAACTGGATCGAACTCCACGCCGGGTCGAGGACGTTGGCGGGCAGCGCCTTGCCGGAGTCGGCCTCCAGCTGCTTGTTCGCCGCGGCCTTCGCCTGCGTCGGGTTGGCGTTGATCCACTTGTTGGCCGCGACCGAGCCCTTCAGCACGGCCTCGACGACCTTCGGGTGCGCCTTCAGGAACTTCTGCGACACGATGATGTTCGTGATCACGAACTTCTTGTCGGGCCACAGCGTCGACTCGTCGAGGATCGTCTTGCCGCCCTCGGCGACCAGCTTCGACGCGGTCGGCTCCGGCACCCAGGCGCCGTCGATCGAACCGGCCTTGAAGGCGTCCGGGGTGATCTTGTTGTCGGTGCGGACGACGGTCACGTCACCCTTGCCGCTCTGCGCGTCGACCTTCCAGCCCTGGTCGGCGATCCAGTTGAGGAACGCCACGTCCTGCGTGTTGCCCAGCTGGGGCGTCGCGATCTTCTTGCCCTTGACGTCCGCGAGCGACTTGATCTTCTTCGGGTTGACGACCAGCTTCACACCGCCCGACGCCGAACCGCCGATGATCTTCAGGCTCTTGCCGTCGGACTTGGTGTAGCCGTTGATCGCCGGGGAGGGGCCGATCCAGCCGATGTCGATGGAGTTCGAGTTGAGCGCCTCGATCTCGGACGGCCCCGCGTTGAAGGTCGCGTAGTCGGCCTTGGTGGCGCCCAATTCCTTCTGGAAGAGGCCCTGTTCACGGCCGACCAGTGCGGTCGCGTGCGTCAGGTTGCCGAAGTAGCCGATCTTCACGGAGGCGAGACCCTCGATCTTCGAGGACCCGGCGGCGACCTTCTCCTTGGAGTTGGTGCTCTTGGAGTCCGACCCGTAACCGCAGGCGGCGAGGGTGAGCAGAGGGAGCGCGGCGATCACGGCTATGCCGCGACGCAGAAGTGCTGAGCGGTTGGCAGGCACGGGAGGTGTTCCTCTCGTTGGCCCGGCTGGTCACGGTCTCTCAGGTCGTGGCCGGGAGGTCGGCAGGTTTTCGTCGTCGCTTCCGGGACGTCGGGTGGGGGGACTGGGCGCGCAGGCAGTGCGCGTACGTCAGCACGCACATCGCGCCACTCCGCCCTGCCCGCTGCCGAGGGCGCCGCTGCCGACGCGGCCGCCCTCCTTCGCGAACGTGGAGTAGAAGTCGGTTGAGTTCATGGTCAGAAGTCCCAACCGTCCTCGTCCGACGCGTCCTTGACCGGCTCCGGCGCCGCGAACGACTCGCCGACCATGCCGGCGGTGAGCGTGGTGCCGTCGGCCGGGTCGATCAGGATGAACGAACCCGTGCGCCGTGAGTCGGCGTACGAGTCGACCGGCAGCGGCTCCGCGGTGCGGATCTTCACGCGGCCGATGTCGTTGGCGACGAGCTGTCCCGGGTGCGGGTGCAGGGACAGGTCGTCGAGCGTGAGGCGGGACGGGATGTCCTTGACGATCGCCTTGACCGTGCGGGTGCCGTGCTTGAGGAGCACCCGGTGGCCCACGGTCAGCGGCAGGTCGGCGACATGGCAGACGGTCGCCTCGATGTCCTGCGTGGTCGCCGGGGCGTCCTTGCTGGGCACGATGAGGTCGCCGCGCGAGATGTCGATGTCGTCCTCCAGCAGGAGGGTCACCGACTGCGTGGTCCACGCGGTCCTGACCGGCTTGCCGAGCAGGTCGATGCCGGAGATCTTCGTGGCGGCCCCGGACGGCAGCACCGTCACGGCGTCGCCGACGCGGAACGTACCGGCCGCGATCTGACCCGCGTACCCCCGGTAGTCCGGGAGGTCGGCGCTCTGCGGCCGGATCACGTACTGCACGGGCAGCCGCGCGTGGCAGTGCGCCAGGTCGTGGCTGACCGGCACCGACTCCAGGTGCTCAAGGAAGGTCGGCCCGCCGTACCAGTCCATGTTCGCGGACGGGTCCACCACGTTGTCGCCGGCCAGCGCCGAGATCGGGATCGCGGTGATCTCCGGGACGCCCAACTCGCTGGCGTACGCGGTGAATTCCTCGGCGATCGCGGCGAACACGGTCTCCTTGTACTCGACCAGGTCCATCTTGTTGACCGCGAGCACCACGTGCGGGACACGCAGCAGCGCGGCGATCGCGGCATGGCGCCGGGTCTGCTCGACGACACCGTTGCGGGCGTCGACGAGGATCACCGTCAGCTCGGCCGTGGAGGCACCCGTCACCATGTTGCGGGTGTACTGCACGTGACCGGGCGTGTCGGCGAGGATGAACCGGCGTTTGGGCGTGGCGAAGTAGCGGTACGCCACGTCGATCGTGATGCCCTGCTCCCGCTCGGCGCGCAGGCCGTCGGTGAGCAGCGCGAGGTCGGGACCGTCCTGGCCGCGATCGGCCGACACCCTTTGTACGGCCTCCAGTTGGTCGGTGAGGACCGACTTGGAGTCGTGCAACAGCCGCCCGACCAAAGTGGACTTGCCGTCGTCGACGGAGCCCGCCGTGGCGAACCGCAGCAGCGTGGTGGCCGAGAGCTCCTCGGTCGTGATGGTGCTCATGGTTAGAAGTACCCCTCGCGCTTGCGGTCTTCCATCGCGGCCTCGGACATCTTGTCGTCGGCACGCGTCGCGCCCCGCTCGGTCAGCCGGGAGGCGGCGATCTCGGTGATGACCTGCTCCAGCGTCACCGCGTCGGAGTCGACGGCACCCGTGCACGACATGTCGCCCACGGTCCGGTACCGGACGAGCCGCTTCTCGACCGACTCGGTCTCCTTCGGCCCGCCCCACTCACCGGCGGTCAGCCACATGCCGTCGCGAGCGAACACCTCACGCTCGTGCGCGAAGTAGATCTCGGGCAGTTCGATGCCCTCGCGGGCGATGTACTGCCAGACGTCCAGCTCGGTCCAGTTGCTCAAAGGGAACACGCGGACGTGCTCGCCGGGTGCGTGCCGGCCGTTGTACAGATTCCACAGCTCGGGCCGCTGGCGTCGCGGGTCCCACTGCGAGAACTCGTCGCGAAGGCTGAACACCCGTTCCTTGGCGCGGGCCTTCTCCTCGTCCCTACGACCTCCGCCGAAGACCGCGTCGAACTTCTCGCTCTGGATCTTCTCGGTGAGCGGCACGGTCTGGAGCGGGTTGCGGGTCCCGTCGGGGCGTTCGCGCAGCACACCGCGGTCGATGTAGTCCTGTACGGAGGCCACATGGAGCCGCAGCCCATGTGTGGCGACCGCACGGTCCCGGTACTCAAGTACTTCGGGGAAGTTGTGTCCGGTGTCCACATGGAGCAGGGAGAAGGGCACCGGCGCGGGCGCGAACGCCTTCAGCGCGAGGTGCAGCATGACGATGGAGTCCTTGCCGCCGGAGAAGAGGATCACCGGCCGCTCGAACTCACCCGCCACCTCACGGAAGATGTGCACCGCCTCGGACTCGAGAGCGTCCAGGTGCGAGAGGGCGTACGGCGTGTCCGTACCCTCGTCGGCCTTGGCAACGGTCGTCGTCATGCCAGTCCCCTCTCGGTGAGCAGCGCGTGGAGTGCCGCCGCCGACTCCTGCACGGTCTGGTGCTGCGACTCGATCCGCAGGTCGGGCGACTCGGGCTCCTCGTACGGGTCGTCGACCCCGGTGAGCCCGGTCAGTTCACCGGCGGCCTGCTTGGCGTAGAGACCCTTCACATCGCGTACGGAGCACACGTCGACCGGGGTCGCCACATGCACCTCGATGTAGGCGGCGCCGCTCTCCTGGTGCCGCTTGCGGACGGCCTCGCGGCTGTCGGTGTACGGCGCGATGACCGGGACGAGCGCCTTGACGCCGTTGCGGGCGAGCAGCTCGGCGAGGAAGCCGATGCGCTGCACGTTGGTGTGCCGGTCCTCGCGGCTGAAGCCGAGGCCCGCCGAGATGAACTCGCGGATCTCGTCGCCGTCGAGCACCTCGACGAGGTGGCCCTCCTCGCGCAGCCGGTCGGCCAGCTCGTACGCGATGGTGGTCTTGCCGGCACTCGGCAGTCCGGTGAGCCAGACGGTGGCTCCGGTCGTCACTTGGTTCTCCTGATCCGTAGAAAGCACATGCGTCCGTGTCGAAGGAGCCTGCGTCGATGGCGTGGCCGCGGTCATTCGTGCAGCCCGCACTCGGTCTTCCCGCGGCCCGCCCAGCGGCCGGCGCGCGCGTCCTCGCCTTCCAGGACCCGGCGGGTGCAGGGCGCACAGCCGACGGACGCGTAGCCGTCCATCAGCAACGGGTTGGTGAGGACGCCGTGTTCGGCCACATACGCGTCCACGTCGTCCTGGGTCCAGCGGGCGATGGGGGAGACCTTGACCTTCTGCCGCTTCTCGTCCCAGCCGACGACCGGGGTGTTCGCCCGGGTCGGGGACTCGTCGCGGCGCAGCCCGGTCGCCCAGGCCGCGTACTTGGTGAGGCCCTGCTCCAGGGGCTGCACCTTGCGCAGCTTGCAGCACAAGTCCGGGTCGCGGTCGTGCAGTTGAGGGCCGTACTCCGCGTCCTGCTCGGCGACGGTCTGGCGCGGGGTGAGCGTGATGACGTTGACGTCCATCACGGCCTCGACCGCGTCGCGGGTGCCGATGGTCTCCGGGAAGTGGTAGCCGGTGTCGAGGAACACCACGTCGACGCCGGGCATCGCACGGGAGGCGAGGTGGGCCACCACCGCGTCCTCCATCGAGGAGGTCACACAGAACTGCTTGCCGAAGGTCCGCACCGCCCACTGGAGGATCTCCAGCGCGGAGGCGTCCTCCAGGTCGCGGCCCGCCTGCTCGGCGAGTGCCTTCAAGTCGTCGGTGGGGCGCGCTTTCTGAGTCGTCGTCATATCTCGTCTCCCCCTGCGTCGGTCTGCCGGAGACCTCGGGCGAGGAGCCCGAGGAACTTCAGCTGAAAGGCCCGATTGCATGCCGCGCATTCCCATGCGCCATGGCCCTGCTCGTTGGGACGCAGGTCCTCGTCGCCGCAGTAGGGGCAGTAGAAGGGGGCCGCCCGCTCGCTCACGACAGTGCCTCCTCGGAGGCGCGGGTGGCCCAGACGGCGAAGCGCTCGCCGTCCTCGCGCTCCTGCTGGAACCGGGTGAGGACCCGCTCGACGTAGTCGGGCAGTTCCTCCGAAGTGACCTTCAGGCCACGGACCTTGCGGCCGAAGCCGGCCTCCAGACCGAGGGCGCCGCCGAGGTGCACCTGGAAGCCCTCGACCTGCTCACCCTGGTCGTTGAGGACCAACTGGCCCTTGAGACCGATGTCCGCGACCTGGATACGGGCGCAGGCGTTCGGGCAGCCGTTGATGTTGATGGTGATCGGCTCGTCGAACTCCGGGATGCGGCGCTCCAGTTCGTCGATGAGCGTGATGCCGCGCTGCTTGGTCTCGACGATCGCGAGCTTGCAGTACTCGATGCCGGTGCAGGCCATGGTGCCGCGCCGGAAGGGGGAGGGCTTTGCGGTGAGACCCAGTGCCTCCAGGCCCTCCACCAGGGACTCGATCCGGCTCTCCTCGACGTCGAGCACGATCATCTTCTGCTCGACCGTCGTGCGCAGCCGGCCCGAGCCGTGCGCGTGTGCCAGCTCGGCGATCTTCGTGAGCGTGGTGCCGTCGACGCGGCCGACGCGCGGGGCGAAACCGACGTAGAAGAGGCCGTCCTGCTGGCGGTGGACGCCGACGTGGTCGCGCCAGCGCTGGACCGGCTGGGCGGGGGCGGGGCCGTCGACGAGCTTGCGCTTGAGGTACTCGTCCTCCAGGATCTGGCGGAACTTCTCCTGGCCCCAGTCGGCGACGAGGAACTTCAGGCGAGCCCTCGTACGGAGGCGCCGGTAGCCGTAGTCGCGGAAGATGCCGATCACGCCGGCCCAGACGTCCGGGACCTCGTCCAGCGGGACCCAGGCACCGAGCCGGACGCCGATCTTCGGGTTGGTGGACAGACCGCCGCCGACCCACAGGTCGAAACCGGGGCCGTGCTCGGGGTGGTTCACGCCGACGAACGCGATGTCGTTGATCTCGTGTGCGACGTCGAGGAGCGGGGAGCCGGAGATCGCCGTCTTGAACTTGCGCGGCAGGTTGGAGAATTCCTTGGTGCCGATGTAGCGGCTGTGGATCTCGTCGATCGCCGAGCTGCCGTCGATGATCTCGTCCTCGGCGATGCCGGCCACCGGCGAGCCGAGGATGGTGCGGGGCGTGTCACCGCAGGCCTCGGTGGTGGAGAGACCGACCGCCTCCAGGCGGTTCCAGATCTCGGGCACGTCTTCGATGCGAATCCAGTGGTACTGCACGTTCTGCCGGTCGGTGAGGTCGGCCGTGCCGCGCGCGAACTCCTGCGAGATCTCGCCGATCACCCGCAGCTGGTCCGTGGTCAGCCGGCCGCCGTCGATCCGGACGCGCAGCATGAAGTACTTGTCGTCCAGCTCCTCCGGCTCCAGGATCGCGGTCTTGCCGCCGTCGATCCCGGGCTTGCGCTGGGTGTACAGCCCCCACCAGCGCATACGGCCGCGGAGGTCGTTCGGGTCGATCGAGTCGAACCCGCGCTTGGAGTAGATCGTCTCAATGCGTGTCCGCACATTGAGACCGTCGTCGTCCTTCTTGAACTGCTCGTTGCCGTTGAGCGGGGTGAAGTGTCCGGCGGCCCACTGACCCTCACCGCGGTGACGGCTCACCTTGCGGCGGGGCGCTGCGGCTGCAGGGTTCTCGGGGGTGGCGGCCATGTTTCTACGTCCTCCGGGACAGGCGGGTGATCGGCTCTGACCTGCGTGTACGGGCGCATGCGGACATACGCGCGCGTCTTTGCGCAGTATGAGGCAGATACGGGGAAATCCGGCGGTGCTGCGGCTCGGCTAGCCCGCCGGACAGATGGCGCTGGACATGCGGCCGAGGTCGACGTGCCGCCGACTCACCAAGGCAATTCCAGTTCCGGACATGACGGAAGCGTGTCACGGCGTTCTGGACACAGTCCAGCTTCGTCCGCCATGCGGACACCTTGGTCCCGCTATGTGAGACGAGGGTGTCATCGGTCACAAGCCGCGCACGCTGTCTTGTCGGCGCAGGTCAGGCAGGGTAGGCCCCCGGCCAGGGACCCGGCGTGGTCACCAGTGTCACTTCCTCGACCTGCGTGTCGAAGAGCTTGAAGCCCCGGCGCTGGTAGTTGTCCATCGCGTACGCCCCGTCCAGGCTGCAGGTATGCACCCACACGCGGCTGGTCGGCGCCCGCCCCGGCCAGCGGTCCGCGAGGTCCCAGGCACGGGCGGTGCCGTAGGAGAGGAGGTGGCCGCCGAGGCGGCGGCCGCGGAAGGCGGGGAGCAGCCCGAAATAGGCGATCTCGACGACGCCGTCGTCATGCGAGTCCAGTTCCAGGTACCCGGCGGGCGTGCCCCGGTCGTACACGACCCAGGTCTCCGTGCCCGGCCGGTCCAGGTACTCCTGCCACTGCGCGAACGTCCAGCCGAGCCGGTCGATCCAGAGGATGTCCCCGCCCACCGACGTGTACAGAAAGCGGCTGAACTCGGGGGAGGGCACTTCGCCGCGGACGATCCGCACGTCTCCGTCCGGCGTGATGGCCGGGAGGAGGTCGCGAGGGTCGGTCTGCTCCAGGAACCAGGTCGTCACGGGGGTGTTCGTCATGCCCGCCAGGGAATCATCCGGCCCGGGGATCTGTCGATCAGGTGATCAACCGAGCGAGCTGTCGATCGAGTTCAGCGGCAGCGCGAACAGCATCCGCCCCGACACCGACCAGACCTCGCCGGTCTCCTGCCAGTAGGAGAGGGACTCGGTCTGCGCGCTCCAGCACTGGTGCGTCTCGTCGGCGCCGCACTCGGTGGCCTTGGCGCCGTGCTCGTCCTGGCGCCACATCGAGCCGTGCGCGCTCTCCGGCCCGGTCGCGCCGCCCAGGTACCAGGCGGACCCGGTCGAGAGCACGCCCCCGGTGCCGCTGACCTTCGTCGCGTACGCCTCCTCGGGCACCGCGCGTCCCGCCGAGTCGGTGGCGAGCAGTCCCGGACGCGCGGGGTCCTTGCTGAAGGGGTAGCGCCACAGCCGCTTCGCCCCGCTGGCGACCAGACTGTCCGGCACCGAGCCGCGGTCGAGCGAGAGACCCACGGGCCGTACGGCCGCCTTGCCGCCGGTCAGCCGGTACGACCCGATCGCGGGCAGCACATACCGGTACCCGGCCGCCGACCAGCCGTCACGCACCCGGCCGACCGCGCCGGCCGTCACCGTGGTGCGCTGGATGCGGTTCATGTCGTACACGTACAGGGCGTCGCGGGTCCCGCTCGTGGTGGTGACCAGGAGTTTGTCCTGGTACCAGACCATGCCGGAGATCCTGGAGACGAGCCCTCGATAGTCACGTCCGCCGTCCGTCGGAACGGCGAGAAGGGCCCAGGTATAGGTGAGATGGGCGGAGTCGGCGGCGTTGACGAAGGCGACCCGGGCCAGGCCGCGGGTGTTCGCCGTCCAGCCGGAGAGGATCACCCGGTTCGAGCCCCACCAGCCGTCCTCGTCGGCGTCGCCCGAGGTCGTCACCGAGCGGGGCGTCCACGCCGGGTCGGCCGCGTCGCCGCTGTCCCAGCAGTACGCGCGCGTGGCCGCCGGTTCGACGGGCAGCGCCGACTTCTCGTCGGTCGTGCAGTCCGCGGCGTCGCGCAGGGTGTGGTCGGCGCTCTTCAGAACGGTGTCGACGCCCACCGGACGGCCCATCGCAGAGGAGAGCCGGTCCAACGACTGCTGCGGCTCCAGATGCTCCCGCAGCTGCAACGCGCCCAGATCGGAAGCCGAGGTGAGCGGCTTCAGCGCCCCGGGATCGGAACCGACCGTCGCCTGCGAGGCGCTGATCAGCGTCGCGGCCGCGGTGAGGCCGAGCGCGGCCCCGGTCAGCACGGCGCGCAGCGCCCTGCCCCGCCTGCGCCGGCGATGTCGCCCACGTGCACTCATAGTGTCCTCCCGAGGCGAGCCAACTGCGCCTGGTGATCCGTGCGTTGACCAGGGAGCAGGTGGGGTGGCCCGTAGAGGGATGCTACGGCAGTCATGGCCGCCTCATGGCTAAGACCCTGCAAATATGCGGAAGATGCCGCCGGACGCGCCTTTTGCGCCACCTGTCCGCGGCGTCCGGATCCGCTCCTCCGCCTCCGTCGCGGCATCCGGCAGCACCCTTCCGTCTCCGCCCCTCCGTCTCCGCTACGGCACTTGGACCGATGTCCGCCCCGTGGCCACCCCGGGTGCCGTCGACTGCGGCAGCAGCTCGCGCGGGTCGTCCGGCAACAGCACGTCGACCTCGGCGTCCTCGCGGAAGCGGTACGGCCGGTGCTCCAGGAACGCCCCGAGGTAGCGCCGTACCCGAGACATCTCGGCACGCACCGTCACCGTGCGGCCCGGGTCGCCGAACATGTCCTCGGCCAGGCCCGCGGCGCTGCGGCCGGTGCGGTGCAGGGCCAGGAGGTAGAGCAACTCGGCGTGCCGGGGGCTCAGTTCATGGGTCCAGGAGCCCGCGCTGCCGGACACCGTCACCGACCAGCGGCGCGGCAGCGCGAGGTCGAGGACGATGCGGGTGGGGGCGCCGGGCACCGGTTCGTCGGTGGCGCGGACCAACCAGCCCCCGGCCAGCGGCTCCAGAGAGCACAGCCCGAGCGACGGCAGCCAACGGCGTCCCCCGGACGGCGACTTGGGCAGCGCGATCCGCTTCACGTACGGCATTCCGGTGACCGCGGCGGTCCAGCCGTCCCGGTCCACCACCAGGGCCCGGCCGCCGATGCGGGGCAGGATCGGCGCCGCCACCGCGCGCAGCCGCTCCAGCGAGGTCATGTGCAGCTCGCGCAGCCGGGCCTCGGCGAGTTTGGCCACCGAGTCGACCCAGGCGAGGGTGGCCGGGTGCATGGTCTCCAGCGGGCCACTGACATCGACGACGCCGATCAGCCGGCCGTCCCTGGGGTCGGTGATCGGGGCGCCCGCGCAGGTGAACGCGGCCAGCGCGCGCGAGAGATGCTCGCCGGCGAAGACCTGCACGGGCCGTCGTACGACCGCCGGGGTGCCCACGCCGTTGGTGCCGATGACGTCCTCGCGCCAGTCGGTGCCGATCTCGATACCGGCCTCGTCGGCCTTGCGCAGCACCGCGGCGCTGCCCTCCCGCCAGAGCGCGCGGCCCTCGTCGTCGGCGACCAGCACGATGTGGTGGGCGGCGTCCGCGACCGACACCAGACCCTCCCGCAGCACCGGCAGGACGTGCCGCAACGGGCTTGCGCCGCGCCGCCGTTCGACCTCCTCGCGGGAGAGCAGCCCGGTCCGCAGATCGTGGTCGGGGTGGGTCCCCCCGCGTAACGCGCGCTCCCAGGACTCCTCGATCACCGGGCGCGGAACGGTGCGGGCGCGCTGTCCGGAGTGCGTGGCGTGCCGGGCGTCGCTCAACATCCGGGCCGTCCGCGCCGCGTCGACGGTGGTGCGCTGCGGCAGTCCGGCCGGCGGGTTCGCCATGGGTCCTTCTCTCCGGTCCCGTATCGACTGTTGTTCTCATAGTGCCGCTCCGCGGTGACGGAGGGAGACAGTCCGGACACAGAAGCCGCCAAGTTGCAACCCTCTGCAACCCTGGTGAACAGCCGTACGGTGTCTGAAACTTGTCCCACGCTGCGAGGGTGGTGCCGTGTCGGCGCAGCACCACCCTCGCGTTGCGTCGGCGTGGTTCAGACCGTCGGCCGGGCCCGTTCCGCGATCGACGTCAGGTCCAGGCTCGGCGGCAGGGTGCCGAAGGCGGAGCCCCAGTCACCGCCCAGCCGGGAGGCACAGAACGCGTCGGCGACCTCCGGCGGCGCGTGCTGGACGAGCAGCGCCCCTTGCAGCACCAACGCCATCCGCTCGACCACACGCCGGGCGCGGCCCTCGATGCCCTCCAGATCCGCGAACTCGGCGAGCAGGTTCTTCATCGCCCCGTCCAGCCGGTGATCGGCGCCGCGCACCCGGCCGACCTCGACCAGGAAGGCGTTCAGCGCCCGCGGTTCACGCTGCAACGCCCGCAGCACGTCGAGGGCCTGGATGTTCCCGGCGCCCTCCCAGACCGAGTTGAGCGGCGACTCCCGCACCAGGCGCGGCAGTCCGGACTCCTCGACGTATCCGTTACCGCCCAGGCACTCGGCCGCCTCGACCGCGACCGGCGAACAGCGCTTGGTCACCCAGTACTTGGCGGCCGGCACCGCCAACCGCAGGAACGCCAGCTCCTGTTCGCCACCGTCGTCATAGGCCGCCGCGAGCCGCAGTGCGAGCGTGGTGGCCGCCTCCGACTCCAGGGCGAGGTCGGCCAGCACATTGCGCATCAGCGGCTTGTCGAGGAGCTTGCCGCCGAACGCCTCGCGGTGGGCGGCGTGATGGACTGCCTGCGCGACGGCCTGCCGCATCAGACCGGCCGAGCCGAGCACACAGTCGAGCCGGGTCGCCGCGACCATCCCGATGATGGTCCGTACGCCGGCCCCCTCGTCCCCGACCCGGCGCGCCCAGGTGCCGTCGAACTCGACCTCGGCGGAGGCGTTCGACCGGTTGCCCAGCTTGTCCTTGAGCCGCTGGAGGAGGAACACGTTGCGGGTGCCGTCCGCCAGCACCCGGGGCACCAGGAAACAGGTGAGCCCGCCCGGTGCCTGCGCCAGCACGAGGAAACCGTCGGACATCGGCGCCGAGCAGAACCACTTGTGGCCGGTCAGCTCGTACGTCCCGTCCTCGGCGAGCGGTTGCGCGGCCGTCGTGTTCGCGCGGACGTCGCTGCCGCCCTGCTTCTCCGTCATGCCCATCCCGAAGACCACCCCCGCCTTGAGGTGGGCGGGCCGCAGATCACGGTCGTAGACCATGGACGTCAGCCGGGGCTCCCACTCGGCGGCGAGCGCGGGGTCGGCGCGCAGGGCGGGCACCGCCGCGTGGGTCATCGACAGCGGGCAGACGTTGCCTGCCTCGGCCTGGGTCCAGACCAGGAGTCCGGCGGCCCGGCGGACATGTCCGGCCGGGCGGTTCCAGGCGGCGGTCAGCCCGGCGGCCACGCCCTTGCCGAGCAGCCGGTGCCAGGCCGGATGGAACTCGACCTCGTCGATCCGGTGGCCGTAGCGGTCGTGGGTGCGCAGGCCCGGGGGGTTCTCGTTGGCCTGCGCACCCCACTCCTGGACCTGGGGCGAGCCGGCGGCGCGGCCCAGTGCGGACAGGTCGTCGCGGACCTCGTCCAGCAGTCCGGGCGCCGTGTGCCGTTCCACCGCCGCCGTCAGGACGCGGTCGGCGGTGAAGACGTCGTATCCGACCAGTGGGGGAGTCTGGTTCGTCACGGTGTGGGTGGTGCGTGCCATGGCTGGAACCTACCCGTGGGGACGGCGGTGGTCTGGATCTCCACCTGCGGGTGCTCTGGATCTCCACCCTGGCACAGCCGCCGTCGCGGACGTCAGGCCGAGCGGGACATGGCCGCCAGCATCGCGGTCTCGGGCGCCTCCTCCTCCAGCCAGCCGGTGCGGTAGACGGTGTCCAGATAGCGTTCGCCGAGGTCGGGGGCGATCGCCACCGCGGTTGGGCCGTGCCGTCCGTTCGGCCGCCCGTTGCGGGCGAGCCACTGTTCGGCCCCGCTGACGACCGTGCCGGTGGACCCGCCGAACAGGAAGCCCCGCGCGGCCAGCCGGCGGCAGGTCTGCACGGTGTCCGGCTCCTCGACATGGATCACGTCGTCGATGTACGACGTGTCGAGGAGGGGCGGCGCCACGCTGGTGCCCAGCCCCGGGATCATCCGGGGTCCGGCCTCCCCGCCGAAGGTGACCGAGCCGGCCGCGTCCACGGCGACGATCCGTACCCGGCGCCGCCACTGCCAGAACCAGCGCGCGCAGCCCATCAGCGTCCCGGTGGTGCCGGCGCCGACGAAGAGCACGTCCAGCTGCGGGAACCGGCGGGCGATGGCGGGTGCCGTGGTGCGGTAGTGCGCCCGCCAATTCCCTTGGTTGGTGTACTGGTTGAGCCACACGTACCGGTCGTCGGAGGCGCACAGCGCCCGGACGTACGCGATCCTGGCGCCCAGGAAACCGCCGTGCGCGTCGGGTTGGTCGACGACGTGGACCCGGCTGCCGAGCGCCTCCATCAGCTGCACCGTGGGCACGTTGCAGCGTCTGTCGGTGATGCAGAGAAACCCGTAACCGCGGCTCGCCGCGAGCACGCTCAGGGCCACCCCCAGGTTGCCGGACGACGACTCGACCAGCACCGAGCCGGGCCGCAGGATGCCGGCCCGCTCGGCGGCGTCCACCATCTCGGTGGCGGCCTTCAGTTTGACCGAGCCGGCGAAGTTGAACCCCTCGCACTTCAGATAGAGCGGCAGTTCCAGTGCTGCCCGCAGGTCGACGTAGAGGTCGTCCTCGTTGAACTCCGCGGGATCGGAAATAACAGCCATGTTTTCCCCCTAGTGGTGCGCCACGATCGCCGTCAGCCGTACCGGCGCAGCTCGTGGAAGAACCCGTCGACGACGTGGAGTTCGCCCCTACGAACCACTTCGTCATGGACGAACCTGCCGACCGCGAGGTCGAGCACCCCCAGCCCGAAGGGCGAGAACACCACCGTCCGGTCGGTCGGTACGGTCACGCGGCCTGTCAGTACGTCGTCCAGCGTGCCGTCGATGAACTCCCGCCCCCCGGTGGCCTGTTCGGCCAGATGCGGCGACGTGTCGGCCTTCAGACAGTGCTCGACGTCGTCCACGAAGTTGGCGGACGCGAGCAGGATCGCGGGGTCGAGGTCCCGCAACGACACGTGCAGGACCAGCGGATGATGCTCGAACCAGGCCGGATCGTGCACATGCGGCGTGCCGGCGATCGTCGCGAAGACCAGCAGGTCGCTGGAGCGGACGAGGACTTCGGCCTTGTCGTGCACCGTGATCCGCCCCGGCGCCCCCGACCGCTCCAGATACCCCCGGAACCCCTCCGCGCTGTCCGCGGACAGGTCGTAGACGCCCGTCTCCTCGAACTCCCAGCCGGTGGCCCGGAGATGGGTGTGGATGTAGCGGGCGATCAGCCCCGTCCCCACGAACCCGACCCGCAACGGCCGTTCACGTCCCTGGCTGAGCCGGTCGGCCGCGAGCGCCGCCGAACTGGCCGTGCGGGTCGCGCTGATCACCGAACTCTCCAGGCAGGCGTACGGATAGCCGGTGTCGGGGTCGTTGAGGATCAGTACCGCCGAGGCCCTGGGCAACCCCGACCCGGTGTTCCCCGGGAAACTAGAGATCCACTTCAGGCCGTCCACCCGCGACGGCCCGCCCAGCGACGCGGGCAGCCCGATGATCCGGGACGACGGGCGGTCCGGGAAGCGCAGGAAGAACGACGGCGGGTTCACCGACTCGCCCGCGCCGTGCAGCCGGTAGGTGGCCTCCACGAGGGCGCCGATCTCCGACTCCCGCCCGGTCAGGGCCTGTTGGACCTGTTCGCCACTGATGACCGCGAACGACGGCGTGTCGGCGCTCATGCCGCCCTCCCGCCGGCCGACGGGGCGAGGTCTTCCGGCCGCACCGGATCGCCGAGTCCGGCGAGCACCTCGCGCGGGCCCTCGAACGGCTCCCTGCCGTGCGCGGTACGGATGTTGTCCACCAGCAGCAGATCCCCGGAACGCCACGGCTCGCGCCGGACATGCCGGTCGTAGGCCTCGTTGATGGTCGCCACGATGTCGGCGTCGATCGGATCGCCGTTCCCGAAGCGGGTGTTGAAGGGCAGCGCGTCGGCGCCGTAGACGTCGACCAGGTACTCGCGCACCTCGGGCTCCATCGTCCACTCGTTCAGGAACGCGATCTGGTTGAACCAGCAGCGCCGTCCCGTGACCGGGTGGCGGCGGACGGCGGCGCGGTGCTGCAGGGTGCGCAGCGAACCGTCGCGCTGCCAGGTGAACTCGATGCCCTGGGCGCGGCAGTAGCGCTCCACGACGGCCCTGTCGTCGGTGCCGAAGGCCTCGGCGACCGACGCCCCGATCTCCTCGTGGTACGTCCGCGTCAGCAGCCAGCCCTCCCGCTCGAACCGCTCCACCAGCGGCGCGGGCAGCGAGCGCAGGACGGCCTCGGCGTCGGCGACCGGGGTCGCACCGCCCTCCGTCGGCGCCTCCAGGCAGGCGAAGAGCAGCAGCCCGGGAAACTCCAGGGCGTAGCTCAACTCGTGGTGCTGGCACATCGGTTGGTCGGTCGGCCACTTCGTGGCGGAGTACACGCCCTCCGCGTACGTACGGCGGGGTGCGAACGGCTCCCGGTCGGCCATCAGGGAGTCGGTGAGCCGCCGGAAGACGGTCTCGGCCCCGGCCGGGTCGGCGAGGCCGAGCCCGCGGACCAGGACGCAGCCGTACTCGGCGACGACGGAACGCAGCGCCGAACGGTGCCCGGCGGCCCAGCCGACCGGGTCCGAGCCGACGTCGGCGTGCAGCAGCGGTGGACTGTCCGGACTCAGGGCGACGGAGTTGAGCAGCGTCGCGGAAGAGAGCGACATCTCGGTGTTCCTTTCGGTAATGCTGTTGAGCGTTCGACCGGGGGTGCGGCTGGGCTCAGGAGGAGACCGGCGGGTCCAGCAGTCCGGCCAGGTCCGCGAGGACCGGGTGACGGGTGACGTCCTTGAGGCTGATCGCCCGGTCGAGGGCGACCGCCAGCTTCACCGCGGCCAGCGAGGTGCCGCCGCGGTCGAAGAAGTGGTCCTGGCGGCCGATCCGGTCGGCCGGAATGCCCAGCACCACCGCCCAGGCCGCCGCCAGCCGGCGCTCGGCCGGCGTATCGGGCCCGTCGCCGACCGCGTCCAGGTCACCGGCGAGCGCGGTGAGCGTCCGGCGGTCGGTCTTGCCGTTGGCGGTCAACGGCAGCGACGCCCGCCAGTGCACGACCGACGGCACCATGTACGCGGGCAGCGACTCCGCGAGCCGGGCCCGCACGACGTGCGCCCCGACGGGCTGCGAACCGGTGCAGAACGCCACCAGCTGCGTCCCGCGTACGACGACCACCGCGCCGTCCCGCACCCCGTCCACCCGCAGCAGCGCGTTCTCGATCTCGCCGATCTCGATGCGGAAGCCGCGGATCTTCACCTGGCTGTCCCGGCGCCCCAGGAACTCCAGCTTGCCGTCCGGCCGCCAGCGCCCGTGGTCACCGCTGCGGTACAGCCGCTCACCGGGCCGGTACGGGTCCTCGGTGAACGCCGCCCTCGTCCGCTCGGGATCGTTGACGTACCCCCGGCCGACGCACACACCGGAGAACACGATCTCGCCGGGCGCCCCCAGCGGCACGGGCACCAGATCCTCGTCGACGACGTACACCCGCACATTGGAGACGGGCCGGCCGAGCGGGACGCGGTCCCCGTCCGGCGCCCGGTCCATGACCTCGTGGTTGGTGTCGTCCGAAGTCTCGGTCAGGCCATAGGCGTTGACGAGCCGCACCCGGGGCCGCGCCGCGAACCAGCGCTCCACGAGCTCCTTCTTCACGGCCTCCCCGGTGACCGACACACAGCGCAGGTCCGGGAGTTCACGTGGTTGCCGCTCCAACTCGGCCAGTACGGCCTCCAGATACGACGGCACGACCTGGAGCGCGTTGACGCGCCCCGCCTCGACCGTGTCGACGAACCGCGCCACGTCCAGGATCACGTCCTGCTCCACCAGCAGCGTCCGCCCGCCCACGAGCGGCGCGCAGACCAGCTGCCACAGGGAGATGTCGAAGCACTGCGGCGCGGTCTGCGCGACCACCTGCCCGGCCCCGATCCCCAGGTCGTCGAGCTTGGCGAACACGTGGTTGAGGAAACCCGCGTGCTCGCACATGGCGCCCTTGGGCTCACCCGTGGAGCCCGACGTGAAGTAGATATAGGCGAGTTGGCCCGGTGAGACCGCGATGCCGAGGTCGCCGTCCGAGTGTCCCTCGGCATACGCCTCGTCGACGTAGAGCGTGCGGTCGGACGGGTCGCCCAGCGCGCCGTCGCTGCCGCGCTCGGTCAGCACCAGTTCGCACTCGGCGCGGTCGAGCACAATCGCCACCCGGTCGGCCGGGAAGTGCGGCTCGACGGGCAGATACACCCCGCCCGCCTTGAACACGGCGAGCACGGCGGCCATCCAGTCCAGGTTCCGCTCCAGCACCACGGCGACCACACCCTCACGGGTCAGTCCCCGGGAGAGCAGCGCCCGACTCAGCTGGTTCGCCCGGGAGTTGAGCTCCCGGTAGGTCCACCGCCGGTCGCCCTGCACGGCGGCCACCGCGTCCGGCTGCGCCGACACCCGCTCCTCGAACAGCTCGTGCACCCGCCGCTCGGGCAGCTCGCGGTGCGGGCCCGCCAACTCGTCGAGCTGGAAGCGGAGTTCGGCGTCCGACAGCAGGACCGGCCGGTCCGGCTCGGTGAGGGCCGTCAGGTGATAGCCCGCGACCCGGGCGGCGGCCTCGGCGTCCAGGACATCGGTGCGGTACCGCAGCCGCAGCGTGCGGCCGGTGACGCTCACCTGCACCGCCGGGTCCTCCTCGGCGGGTTCGCCGGACAGCGCGCCGAGGACCTTGGCGTGGGCGATTTTCAGTGCGGCGGGCTCGATCAACAGCCCGTCGGGCAGGGACACTTCGTACTCCGCCACACCGGGCACCGGAGCGAGCGTCCACCGCGGAATGATCTCCATCGTTCTCTTCCCCCCTGTTTCCTTCCCCCTACGGCATGAGCCGTCAGGGAGTCATGTGCTGTCCGGCGCGCCGTGGCGCCACCGCCGGATTCCCGCCCCACCGGGACCGCGCCGGCATCTCCTCGCCCTTCATCAGGAAGGAGTCGGCGGCGAGTTCGGCCCCGTCACCCATCGACACGCCGTAGTGAACGAGCGCACCCACCCCGAGGGTGCAGCCGGCGCCGATGGTGATCTGTTCGGACTTGAAGGTGCCGTCCTCCTGCGAGTGGGACTGCACCTTGGTGTGCGCCGACAGCGTGCAGTCGTCGCCGATCGCGGTCAGGGTGCGCTCGGTGATGTAGGCGCCGTCGTCGAAGACCCGGCGTCCGATCCGCACGCCCAGCAGCCGCCAGATCACGTTCTTGAACGGCGTGCCGTTGAACACCTGCATATAGGTGTCCGGCACCTTCCACAGCCGCTCGTGCCACCAGAAGTACGGGTCGTAGATCGAGCACAACTTGGGCTCCAGCGGCCGGAATCCGCCGACGAGACGTTCCACCAGCACGTAGTACCCGGCGGTGAAACCGAGCCCGAGCATCAGGGACGCGCCGATCAGCAGCCCCCCGCCGACGCCCTCGCCCCCGTACAGGTCGACGGCGGCGAAGCCGAACACGGTGAGCACGAACCAGTGCAGCCAGCGCACGAACAGGTACAGGCCCATCGAGCGCAGGTTGGAGCGGTTCTTCGCGGCCAGCCGGTGCTTCAGCTCGTCGCCCTCGCGCAGATGGTCGAAGCGGCTGTCGCGTTCCACCGAGCGCGGGATCTCGAAGCACGGGGAGCCCAACAGGCCCACGCCCTCACGGAGTTCGCCGTCGAGCGGCACCATCACCTTCGTGGCGAGCAGGCAGTTGTCGCCGGTGCGGCCCCCCGAGGGGTAGGCGATGTTGTTGCCCAGGAAGTTGCGCGGCCCGATCACAGCGCGCGACAGCCGGAACGACGTACTGGAGAAGTCCGCGTTGACGATCGACAGACCGTCCGCGACCATCGTGCCGCTGCCCACGGTGGCCAGATACGGCGTCTCGTGCTGCACCTCCGTACCGAAGTTGGAGCCGGTCTGCTCCACCTCGCCGAGGTCGTAGCCGATGGCCTTCAGATAGCCGACGATGTACGAGCTGTCGCCGCTCAGCCACTTGAAGAACTTCAGGTTGGTCATCCGCGCCACCGCGCGCTGCACCGAGTAGTGGAAGCCGTACAGCGGATACACCCGGTCGGGGCGCAGCAGTGGACGGAGCAGCCTCGGCAGCAGTGACACGGCGGCGAAGCCGAGCACGACGAACCCGACGAACGCCACGAGCGACAGGGCCAGCGCCTCGCCGTAGAACCGGGCGGAGTTGAGGTCCTTGGTGTTCGGATCCAGCAGGTGGTTGAGGGCCGGGACCACGGTCAGCACCATGTAGGTGCCGCCGACCGCCAGCGGGATGTAGACGAGCAGCATCTGCAGGACGGCGCCCAGGCCGTAGCCGGCGCGGCGCAGTGTCGAGCAGTCCGCGTGCGGGATCCGGACGTAGTCGACGTCCGTGGGCTGGGCCGGGGAGCCGTGCACGCGCTGCCCCGCCGGGACCTGGGCGCCGTCGTACAGCGCGGAGGAGTGGCCGAGTTGGGACCCGTCGCCCATGGTCGTGCCGATGTCGAGGACCGTCTTCTCGCCGACGTACACCTCGCTGCCGAGGGTGACCCGGCCGGTGCGGATACGGCCGGCTCGCGCCTGGTAGCAGAGGAAGAAGGTGTCCTTGCGGATGACCGTTCCGGCACCGATGGTCAGCAGGTCGGTGCAGACCGGTACGGAATGGGACAGGATCGTGACGCCCTTGCCGATCCGGGCGCCGAGGGCGCGCAGGTACAGGACGTAGACAGGGTTGCCGGCGAACAGGATCATCGGGTTGGCGTGCAGCAGGGCCTTGACGGTCCAGAACCGGACGTAGGCGAGGCCCCAGACCGGGAACTCGGTCTCTTTCCAGCGGCCCACAAGAATCCACTTGGCCACCACCGGCACCGTGCACACACCGACGAACACCGCGCCGCCGAATATCGCGGACCGCAGATAGACCTGGACCACTCCGGCACCGGAGGAAACCCATTCGTAGCCCTGCCCCGTGACCAACCCGGCGAGCACGCAATACATCGCGAAAACCAGGAACTGGAGGGCCCCGCACAGCAGATAGCGTGCCGTGCTCCCGGCCGGCGGCGCCTCCGCCTCGACCGGCGCGGCGGGCTCGGGCGTGTCGGCGAGTGCCGCCGCCAGACTGCGGATCGTCGGATATCCGTAGACGTCCCGCATCGACACCGACGGCAGATCCTCGCGTTTCCTGACCCGGGCACAGAAGTGCGCCATCACCAGCGAGTTGGCGCCCAGGTCGTCGAAGAAGTGACTGTCGAGCGGTATGACTTCCTTGCGTACGACACCGGCCAGGACCTCCGCGAGGACGGTCTCGGTGACGGTGCCGGGGTTTCCCACCACGTGGCTCCTTGGTGCTGATCGTTGTCTTTGAATTGTCAAAGACGAATACGGTGGAGTCGCGCCCGATGTTCACGGCAGGGGGAAATTAAAAAGCACGCGAAACGGGTGGGGTAAATGGGAATTCGTGAGATTGGAGTTCCCTATTGTGTGCCGAGTTTCCATACGGACGAGGCCCTGTTCCTGGGCCAATTGATTCCCCCGAGTCGTGTGCGCTGACGTCGTCCCAACGCGCGCAACGAATGCAGTCCGGATTATTTCTGGACATTCCGGAACGGGTCAAGGCTGTTTCGGTCAATGGCGCTTTTTCGTCTGCGCCGTCCGGGATGCGGGTCAACATGAATTGACGGCCGAAGGTCCCACCGGGACATTTTCCGAAACAACTGTCAAAGTTTCGAATGCGGCTTCGATTTTCGGTCTGATTATTTTCGGCCATCGCGAGCATGACACGACCGCCCCCGAGGACGTCCCGCCCGGCCGACGACCCCGGGGGACGAGTGCATCCCGGCGCGGCGGATACCTTTAGGGCGTGCAGTCAGCAAGTGAACCCCCCGAGCGGCCCACCAGCCGGTTCCACCGGGCGCGTGCCCTCTACCGGAACGTCTCCAAGCGCAGGACCGCCTGGCTGCTGGTCAAGGACACCGTCAACTCCTGCATGGAGTACCGCATCCTGGGCCTCGCGGCCGAGGCCGCGTTCTTCACGCTGCTGTCCGTGCCGCCGCTCCTGCTGAGCCTCATCGGCCTGCTGGGCTACGTCGACAGCTGGACCGGCGCCGACAGCATCGCCGGCCTGGAGAACAACATCCTGGAGGCGTCCCGCACGGTCCTGTCCGACAAGGGCGTGCACGAGATCGCCCAGCCGATCCTGCACGACGTGATGAAGGGCGGCCGGCCCGACGTCATCTCCATCGGCTTCCTGTTCGCCCTGTGGTCGGGCTCCCGCGCGGTCAACGTCTTCATCGACACCATCACCGTCATGTACGGCCTCGACGGCGTGCGCGGCCTCGTCAAGACCCGGATCGTGTCCTTCGCCCTGTTCGTCGCGGCCCTGCTGATCGGCTCGGTCGCGCTGCCGCTGATGGTGGCCGGGCCGGACGCCGTGGTGAACGTGGTGCCGTGGTCGGAGACGGTCGTACAGGTCCTGTACTGGCCGGTTGTCATCGTCCTGTCCGTCGTCTTCCTGACGACGCTGTACCACGTGTCCGTCCCCGTCCGCTCCCCGTGGATCGAGGACGTGCCCGGCGCCCTGGTCGCCCTCGCGATGTGGGTCCTCGGCAGCTACCTGCTGCGCATCTACCTCACCAGCACGGTCGAGGGCCCCACCATCTACGGCTCCCTCGCCGCGCCCGTCGCCGTCCTGCTGTGGATCGGCGTGTCCGCGTTCGCCGTGCTCGTCGGGGCCGCCGTCAACGCGGCCATCGACCGGGTCTGGCCGGCCGCCGCGACCGCCGCCGCCCGCGCCGCCAACGAACGCCGGCAGGACGAGCAGGTCGCCGAGTACGTCGCCAGAATGGCCGCGGTCCGCTCCCGGGACGGCGAGGACGACGACGACCCCGACGACTCCTACATGCCCTCAGAGTTCCCGGAACGCTGGTCCCGCTTCCTGCCCCCGGAGGACGTGACGTCCCGGCTGCGCACCCACGCCAAGAGCACCCACAACCACAAGGCAACCGGCGACTCTCAACCGCCGGACAAGTAAAACGCCCCCAGGGACGGGGCCTCTCGATCGCCAAACAGACGGGACCTCTCGATCGCCGCACAGTGAAGCGCGCCCCAAAGGGGCGCGGGGAACGGCGCGATCAGCCACGACGGACCCGCAGCCCGACGCACGGGCCTTCAGCGGGGAACGGGGCGACCAGCCACAACGAACCCGCAGCCAACGCACCGGTCTCCCCCCGGGGGGGGACTACGCCCCGACCTTCCAGACCCCCGCCGCCGCAGCCTCCCGCACGAACTCCGAGAAGTCACGCGGCTCCCGGCCCAGCACATCCTGAACCCCCTCGGAGAGATACGCGTTGCGCCCGTCGAGCAGCGACTCGAACAACTCCACCAGGAACTCGACCTCCTCGGCCGGCACCCCGAACCCCGCGAGATTCTCCCCGTACTGACGGGCCGACACCGCCCGGTACGTCAGCTCACGTCCCGTCACCGCGGCGATCTCCGCGACCGCCTCCCCGAACGTCAGCAACCGCGGCCCGGACACCGTGATCGCCTGCCCGACATACCGGTCACCGCCCGTCAGCGCCGCGACGACCACGTCCGCGATGTCCCGCACATCGACGAACGGTTCCCGTACATCACCACCGGGGAACACCAGTTCCCCACTCTCCCGCAGCCCCTCCACCAACGGCCCTTCACTGAAGTTCTGCGCGAACCACGACGCCCGTACGACCGTCCAGTCCGCCCCCGACCCCCGCAGCGCCTCCTCGGTCGGCCGCGCCCGCTCCTCACCCCGCGACGACAGCAGCACCAGCCGCCGTACGCCCAGCCCGACCGCTTCCTGCGCGAGCAGCCCCACCGCGAGGCCCGCGTCCGGCGCCCCGACGTCCGAGGGGTACACCAGGTACGCCGCGTCGGCGCCCCGCAACGTGTCCGCCCACGTCGACCGCTCCGCCCAGTCGAATCCCTGCGCCCGCGAGGCCGCCCGCACGGTCAGCCCCGCCGCCCGCGCGGCCTCCGCCACCCGGCGCCCGGTACGCCCCGAAGCACCCGTCACCACAATCGTCATGTTCCGCGCGTTCTGTGTCATGCCATCCAGTCAACGCCCGTGCGCGAGCACGGACCATCGCTGAACGGCTCATTCCCATAATCGCCCGTCTACGCTGGCCACATGGACGCCCTTGCAGGCCTTCTGGAGGGTCCACGCGCGCGTGGCGCCTTCATGATCCGCGCGTGCTTCGACCCGCCGTGGGCGGTACGCATCGAGGACCGCGCCCCGCTCACGGTCATGCTCATGGTCCGCGGCGACGCCTGGATCGCCCCGGACACGGGGGAGCGGATCCGGCTGCGGGCCGGCGACCTCGCCATCGCGCGCGGCCCCGACCCGTACACCTGCGGCGACACCCCGGACACCGCCCCGCAGGCGGTGATCCTGCCCGGCGGGGAGTGCCACTACCCCGACGGCAACCCGCTCAAGGGCTCCATGGACCTCGGCGTCCGCACCTGGGGTGACCGCCTGGACGGCTCCGCGGTCATGCTCATCGGCACCTACCTCATGCGCGGCGAGATCAACGGCCGCCTGCTGGACGCCCTCCCGCCGCTGCTCTCCCTCCCTTCCGAGGTCTGGGAGTGCCCGCTCACCCCGCTCCTCATGGAGGAGATCGTCCGCGACGAACCCGCCCAGGAGGTCGTCTTGGACCGTCTCCTCGACCTCCTGGTCATCGCCGCCCTGAGGGCCTGGTTCTCCCGCCCGGAGGCGGAGGCCCCAGCCTGGTACCGCGCCCTGGCGGACCCCGTCGTCGGCAGGGTCCTGCGCCTCCTCCAGGACGACCCGGCCCACCCCTGGACGGTCGCCTCCCTGGCCGCCAAAGCGGGCGTCTCCCGCGCGGCCCTGGCCCGCCGCTTCACCGACCTGGTCGGCGAACCCCCGATGTCCTACCTCACCGCCTGGCGCCTCGCCCTCACCGCGGACCGCCTCCGCGACACCGAGGACACCATCGGCGCGATCGCGAGGCAGGTCGGCTACGGCAGCGCGTTCGCCCTGTCCAGCGCCTTCAAACGGGTCTACGGCGTGAGCCCGCAGGAGCACCGGACGCGGTCGGCGTAGCCTTCTGAGTGTGTACGTGGAAAGGGCGTCCCGGCTGCCGGGCGCGGTGGTGTGGAGCCGAACGATCGAGGCCTCCACCGTCGGCCCGGTCCACCCCGTCCTCCCCGACGGCTGCATGGACCTCCTCTGGAACGAGGGCCGCCTGCTGGTCGCCGGCCCCGACACGCGCGCGTACGTCCCCGGGAACGCGCCCACCCATTGGGCGGGCATCCGCTTCGGCCCCGGCACCGCACCCACCTACCTGGGCGTCCCCGCACACGAACTCCGGGACCGCCGAGTCGACCTCACCGACCTGTGGCCCACCGCGACGGTACGACGCCTGCGCACCCGAATCGACAAGTCCCCCGACCCGGCCACCGCGTTGGAGGAACTGGCACTGCGACGCGCGACCGACACACCCCCACCGGATCCGCTCCTACGACACCTCGTGGCGGCCCTCGACACCGGCCGCCCCGTGGCCGCCACCGCCGACGAACTCGGCCTTGGCACCCGCCAGTTGCACCGCCGCTCCCTCACCGCGTTCGGCTACGGCCCCAAGACACTCGCCCGGGTGCTGCGCCTCCAGCGGGCCCTCGCACTGGCCCGCGCCGGAGTGCCGTTCGCGGAGACGGCGGCCCGGTCCGGTTACGCGGACCAGGCCCATCTCGCCCGGGACGTCAAGGAGTTGGCGGGGATGCCGCTGGGGGAACTGCTCGGCCGGGCCGGCTAGGCAGGCGTCAGCGGGGCGAAGAGATCCACACCGATGCCGTCGGGGTCGTGCACGACGGCGTACCGCTGGCCCCAGAAGGCGTCCCACGGCTTGAGTTCGCCGTGGTGCCCGGCGCCGGTCAACTCCTCGTAGACCCGGTCGACTTCGGCGGGGTCGTCGCAGAGCAGGGCGAGAGCGGCCCGACCACTGCCGCTGGGCGCCCGCCAACCCGGGTGGAACGAACGGACGGTGTCCTCCGTATCCAGCAACAGCCGCAGCCCACCGGGCAGTTGGGCTTCGGCGTGCGGCTGGCTCTCGGCATCCTCGGGGAACCCGAACCCGAGCCGACGGTAGAAGGCGACAGAGGCGGCCATGTCGGAGACGACCAGGCCGATCGCGTCGAATCGTGGAGTCATGGGTTCACGGTAGGCGGGACGGGTCGGCCGGTCTTGAAGGAATCGGACACGGCGGTCGTGTCGGGGCGGCTGCTCGGCGGAAGTTCACCGGTCCGCTCGGCGGAAGGTTCACCCGTCCGCTCAGTCGAAGGTCACCGGTCCGCTGGGCGTGTCCACAGTGAAGGTGAAACCCACCGGGCCCTCGGCCAGCGGCAGTTCCGCACCCACGGCCGACAGCAGCGGGTGGATCTCGTCCGGGACCGGGGCGGTCGCGGTCAGCTCCAGCAGAGGTGCGACTGGCAGGCCCGAGGCGGTCGGATGGGGCGAGGAACTCCAGTCGATGAGAAACGGCACCAGGCCGGAGGGATGCGCCGTGTCCCCATCGGTGAGCCGCCACTCCAGCAGCGTGCCGTCGGGTCGGCGACGGCTCATCGCCCGCACGGGTCCGGGGTCGTACCCCTGCGCCCGGGCCGCCGCGACCGCCGCGTCCAGGTCGGGAGGGGAGACCGCCCAGGTCACCGTCCGGGCGACGGCCAGCCCGTCGACACCGAAGGGACGCGGACCCGACGGCTCGGGCTGGTCCGGGTCCGGACCGATGATCTCCAGGTAACGGGAACCGCCGAGCGAGACAAGGTGGTTGCGGGTCCCGAGCCCGACATGGGCGCCGCCCGCGACCGGCGCGATGCCCGTGCGCTCGGTGAACTCGGCGACCGTGGCCGCCAGATCGGGGCTCGCGAGGACGAGATGGTCGAGGCGTGCGGGAAGGGCGTTCATCCCCACCGAGGCTACGCGGCGGGGCCGCGCCACAGGAGGGAGAAGTCCCTTAATTATGGAACACCTGTACGGCAGGATGGGTGCATGATCCGCACTGTGCGCGCCCTGCCGCTGCTGTTGCTCCCCGCGCTGCCCCTGCTGCTCGCCGGCTGCGGCTCGGAGCAGGCGGGCGCCGATGCCGGAACCCCCAGGGCTTCGCCCTCCCCTGCCACGTCCGCCGAAATCGCGTCCCGCGCAAGGCCGTTGGCCTTCGACCCCGCCCTCGTCTACGTCATCGACCCTCCCGGGTTCACTCTCGCCCAGCAGTCGGTCGGCGTATCGGACGTCGGTCTCTCCGTCGCGTACACGCAGCTGAAGACCGGTGCCGTGATCAACCTGCGGGTGGAACCGGGCACGATGACCGACGCGAACTGCGCGACGCAGGCGGCGTTCAGCGACCACATGACCTGCGTACGCGACGGGAACGCCTGGTACTACCGCACCGGCGGAGGAGAGATCGAGTACGTGCTGGCGCAGAAGGGCCACCTCGTACACGTCGACGCCGAACAGGGCAAGGTGACCCGCGCGGTCCTGCACAAGGCGGCCCAGTCGCTCCGCCGCCCCTACAAGAGCGAACTCCCGGTCATCCTCCCACCCGCCCGCACGGCCACCGCCCCCGTACAACGCGGCGACCTGCCCGCGAACGGGGACGGGGCGCCCAACAACGAGGTGGGGAACGGTGGTTGAGCACACGGCACAAAGGACGCCCGGTCCGTGAAATAGGCTCCGTCGCATGGCTGCCGCACCCAGACTCCTCGTCTGCACCCGCACCACCGCCTACCGCCACGACTCCATCCCGGCCGCGGTGACCGCCGTACGCACTCTCGGCCCCTTCGAGGTGGACGCCACCGAGGACCCGGCCGCCTTCGAACGCCCCCTGGACGACTACGCGGCCGTCGTCTTCCTCTCCACCAGCGGCGAGGTACTGACACCGACGGGCGGCGAACACCTCGCCGCCCACGTCGAGTCGGGCGGCGGCTTCGTCGGAGTCCACGCGGCTGCCTGCACGGAGTACGACTGGCAGTACTACGGCGACCTCCTGGGCGCCCGCTTCGACCGGCACCCCGCCTACCAGCCCGGCAACGCGCTGATCGAGGACCGCACCCACCCGGCCACCCGACACCTGCCCGCCGTATGGCGGTTCACGGACGAGTGGTACGACTTCCGCACCAGCCCGAGGAGTTCGGCGCACGTCCTGATCTCGGCCGACGAATCCTCGTACGAGGGCGGCCGGATGGGCGCCGACCACCCCCTGGCGTGGTGCCGCACCCAGGGCGCCGGCCGGGTCTTCTACACGGCCCTCGGCCACGCCTCGGAGGCCTACGAGGACCCGGACTTCCGCGCGCATCTGCTGGGCGGGATCAACTGGGCGGCGGGGCTGGGCTAGAGAGGATTCCAGGGCAGTCGCCGGATTGCCGGGATGCCGCCGGTCGCGAGCGGCCCGAAGAGCCGTAGTACATCCGCGAGGCCGATCCCGTGCGGCACCCGTCGCACCGTCTCCGCGTCGGGCTCGGCCACCGCCTCGCCCGTCACGTCGTACATGAACCGGGCCACGCGCCCACCACCGCCCGCGGTGACGCAGGGAAGCGTACCTACCCGCACGGCGACCCCGTGCTCCCTCGCGCCACCAACCGCGTCGACAGCTCCGTCCGCGTGCTCTCCGGACGGTCGCCGTCCATCATGCGGACCAGCAGCCGCAGAGCCGTGGCGGCCATCTCCGACAGCGGCTGCCGAATCGTAGTCAGCGCCGGGGTGACCCAGCGAGCCTCGGGAAGGTCGTCGAAGCCGACCACGCTGATGTCGTCCGGGACACTCAACCGCCGTTCCGCCAGGGCCTCGTAGACGCCGAGCGCCATGCGGTCGGAGCAGACGAAGACGGCCGTGGGTGGTTCGGGCAGGTCGAGGAGTTCGCGCATGCGGGCGCGGGCCATGGTCTGGTCGAAGCCGCCGTGGCGGAAGTACTCGGGGCGGCCGGGGACACCGGCGGCGGCGAGCGCGGAGCGGTAGCCGGCGACGCGGGCGCTGCTGCACATCTTGTGGCGGTGGCCCGCGATGACGGCGACGCGTTCGTGGCCCAGGGACAGCAGATGCTCGGTCGCCGTCACCCCGCCCTGCCAGTTGGCCGCGCCGACCGACACGACGCCCGGCGGCGGTTCGTGCACGGGGTCGATCATCACGAACGGGATGCGGTGCTGCTCGAGCCAGGAGTACTGGGACGGCGTCAACTCGGCCAGATTGAACAGGACTCCGGACGAACCCCGGCCAACCAGCTTGTCCAGCCAGCCCCGTTCGGGCCGGTCGGCCCGCGTCCGGGTCAGCCCGGCCGAGACCACCACCTCAAGACCGGCCTCGTACGCCGCCTCCTCCACCCCGTGCAGCACCGCCCCCGACCACGAACTCTCCAGCGCGTGGACCACCAGATCGACCATCCCCGGCGCCTTGCTCGCGTCGAACCTGGGCCTGCGCACATACCCGAGCCGCTCCAGCGCTTCCGTCACCCGCCGCCGCGTCTCCGGCGCCACGTCCTCCCGGCCGTTGACCACCTTGGACGCCGTCGGCACGGACACCCCCGCCTCCCGGGCCACGACCGCCAGAGTGGGCCCTGCCGTCACGCTCGCACTCCCCGTACGGACCATCGGGTACCGCCTCTCCAGCCCGCCCGAGGGCCATCGAAAGTTTCGACCAGCGCTGCTTCCCCGGCCCGACCACCAACCGTTCAGAAAGCGCTTCCTACGATAGGTGCGCGTCAACACGGCGGGAAGACCAGGGAATTCACGCGATCGCGCCGACCCGATCTTTCGAAACCCCGAACAGGGGAGAAAGCGTCACCTACGGGCGGGTCATCCCGGTGTGCATCTCAGCCGGAACCCGGAGAAGTCCGCCGTGAACGCGCCGTCGACCAGATCCCAGGCATGGATGCCCGCCATCGCACCGGTGAACCGCAGCCGCGACCCGTAGTCGTCGGACAGCCGACTGAAGTCCAGCACCGGCCCGACCGGCGTCCGTACCCCCTCCCGCAGACACCAGAACCGGGCATCGGCCCCCTCGACCGTCACCCCCAACGCCAGAGGAGCACGGACATCCACCTCTACGACGGCCACCTGCCGGGTGCCGTCCTCGTCCCGCTCCACAAGGCTCAGCACCGTTCGGCCAGCGCCCTGCCACTGCTGCCCCCGCTGCCCCTCACCCTCGGGCTCCGCCCAGGTCAGATGCAGGCTCAGATATGCCTCGGCGCCGTACCAGAGCACCAGCCCCGCCGCCTGCGTGAACGTCAACGGCCGTGCGTCGACCGTGACTTCGGCCTCCGCGTGATGTTCGGTGATCCGCTGGGCCAGCAGACTGTGCGCCCACCGCGACTCCGGCCCGTGCCGCCCGCGCAGCCGAATCCAGCCGGGGCGGGTGACGGTGTCGGCCCAGGACGGGTCCGGGTACGTACGCGGACTGCTCCACGGCCAGCCCAACGGACCGTCGGAATCCCGGACTTGGTCCAGCGGGGCGGCGTCGGTACGCGTCGGTACGTCCACCTCGACCGCCGGATGCCAGCCTCCCTGCCGCAGCCTCGGCCAGCCGTCCGCGTCCCACGTCACCGCCTGGATCGCGGTCTCCCGGCCCAGGGTGCAGCGCGGTCCGTCGAATGTCCGCACCGGACGCGCCGCCAGATGGCTCAACACCCAGTCTCCGCCCGGCAGTTGGACCAGTTCACCGTGTCCCGCCTTCTGCAACGGCACCGACGGGTCGTCCCGGGACGTCAGCAAGGGGCGGTCGTCGAGCTCGTACGGACCGGTGACCGTACGGCTGCGCGCCACCCGCACCCCGTGCTCGAACCCCGTGCCGCCCTCCGCGAGCAACAGGTAGTACCAGCCGCTCCGACGCACCAACTTCGGCCCCTCTATGAGCCGTTCGTGCTGGAGCAGCAGATGGGTCGCGCCGATCGGGGCGAGCGTGTCACGGTCCAGCTCCGTCGCGACGATGCCCGCGAAGCGGCGGCCACCGGGGCGACAGTCGTTCTGGAGGTTGAGCAGCCAGAGTCGGCCCTCGTCGTGGAACAGTGCAGGGTCGAAGCCGTGGCTCGCCACCCGCCGCGGGGCCGTCCACTTCCCGGCCAGGTCCGTCGCCGTCGTGATGTACGTGTCCAGGTCGAAGTACGGCGTGCCGACCGAGCGGACCACCGAGTACGTCAGCCAGAAACGCTCGCCGTCCCAGCTCAGCGAGGGTGCCCAGACGCCGCCCGAGTCGGGGACCCCGGCGAGGGAGTCGCCGGGGACCGCGCCCCGGACGTGGCCCGCGTACTGCCAGTCGGCCAGGTCCCGGGAGCGGTGGATCGGGATCGTGGGGAACCACTCGAAGGAACTGGTCGCCACGTAGTACCAGTCGCCGACCCCGACCATCGAGGGGTCGGGGGCGAAGCCGCGGACAACGGGGTTGTGCAGCAAGGTCACTTGAGGGCTCCCAGGGTGACCCCTGTACGCCAGTAGCGGCGCATCGCGACCATCATCACGGCCATCGGGACGATCGACAGGAGTGCGCCGGTGAGGACCAGGCTCGTGAGGTCGACGCCCGACTCCATGCGTTTTCCGGACCAGTTGTAGAGGCCGAGGTTGAGCGTCCAGTTCTCCTCGCCGCGCAGCACGGTCAGCGGGAGGAAGAAGGCGTTCCAGGTGTTCACGAACGCGAGCAGGAACACCGTGGCGCCGCCCGTCGTCATCATCCGCAGCACGATGCTGAAGAAGATCCGCAACTCGCCCGCGCCGTCCAGGCGTGCCGCCTCCAGGAGTTCGAACGGGACCGTGGCCTCCGTGTAGACCTTGGCGAGGTAGACGCTGAACGGGTTGATCAGGCAGGGGATCAGCATCGCCCAGGGAGTGTCGACCAGGCCGATCTTCGAGAACATCAGGTACAGCGGGAGCGTGAGCAACGCGATCGGGATCAGGAACGAGCCCACCACACACGCGAACACCGCACCGCGGCCCGGGAATTCGAAGCGCGCGAGGCCGTAGCCCGTCGCGAGCGCGATGAGCGTGCCGCCCAGGGAGCCGACTCCCGCGTACAGGAACGAGTTGGCGGTCCAGCGCAGGAAGATGCCGTTCTCGTAGGTGAAGACCTGACGCACGTTCGCCCACAGGTGCATGCCGGAGAACCACAGGCCGTTGCTCTGGTACAGGCCCGTGCGGTTCTTGGTCGCGGCGACGATCAGCCACCACACCGGGAACAGGCTGTAGGCGCTGGCCAGGACCAGACCGACGAGCAGGAAGCGCTGGCCGCCGCGTGAACGGGCCGCCGGATCGGGCTTGTTGAGGCGCCGGACCTGATGGGCGTTCCGGCGTTCTTCGGTGAGGGTCATCAGTCGGCCTCCTTCGCGGTGAGCCGGTAGAAGAGGAAGGAGGCGAGGCCGAGGATGAGCGCGAGGAGGACCGAAAGAGCCGCCGCGTAGTGGTAGTTGCCCGCGTTGAACGCCTGGTTGTAGATGATCATGATGGGCGTGAAGCTGTCGTTCACCGTCTGCGGGGTGACGTTCCGGAACAGCGCCGGCTCGTTGAAGATCTGCAGCATCTGGATGATCGAGAGCATCCCGGTCAGCACCAACGCCCCTCGTACGTAAGGGATTTTGATGCTCGTCGCGACCCGGAACTCGGAGGCGCCGTCCAGCCGCGCCGCCTCGAACAGGTCGCGGGGCACGCCCTGGAGCGCGGCGTAGATGATCACCATGTTGTAGCCGATGCCGTGCCAGGTCAGCAGGTTGCCGATGGACGGCCAGACCATCGAGGGCGCGAAGAAGTTCCAGGACAGCCCGAACAGCTTGCCCAGCGGCGTCAACGGGCCGACGTCCGGGCTGTAGAGGTTGATCCACACGATGGCCGCGACCACTCCGGGGATCATGTACGGCACGAGCAGCAGGATCCTGAACCGGCCCGCGGCCTTCGAGGACAGAGCGTCCAGGAACAGCGCCAGCAGCAGGCTGACGAGCAGCATCACCGGGATCTGTACGCACGCGAACAGCACCACGCGCAGCACCGAGTTCATGAACGCCGAGTCGGTCAGGCCCTGTTGGTAGTTGTCCAGGCCGGAGAACCGCTGCGTGGAGCCGCCGAGACCGAGCCCCGACTGGTGCTCCACGAACAGCGACTCGTAGACGGCGTACCCGATCGGTATCAAGTACAGGAACACGAAACCGAGTTGGAAGGGCACCGTGAACGCGGCGCCCTTCCAGCGCTGGGAGCGAATCATCGGCGCTGCCTCAGCCCTTGACGCTGATACCGCGGGACTTCAGGTCCTTGACCGTCCACTCCTGCATGTGCGCCAGCAGATCGGTGACCTTCTCCTGCTTGTTCATCACCTTCGCCCAGCCGGTCTGCAGCTCGGTGAACATCGCGGTCCAGTCGGGGCCGAACGCCCAGTCCGAGGTGACGGTGTTCAGGCTGTCGGTGACGATCTGCTTCGCGGGCTCGTAGTTCGTCCCGAGCAGCTTGTCGGAGATCGCCTCGTCGACGTACGCGTTGCTGTCGACCAGCGCCGGCATCACACCGTTGCCGGTGGTCGGGCTCGCCATCGTCTTCACCGCGCCCGTGTCGGTCGACATCCACAACGCGGCCTCGGCGGCCTGCTGTTGGTGCGCGCACTGCTTGGTGACCAGCGTGACGCCACCGCTCTGGTTGGTCCCGGCGGGCGTCTTCGCGGCCTCGCCCGGATAAGTCGGCCAGGGCGACAGCGCCCACTTGCCGTCGGACTTGGTGAAGTTCTGCACCATGCCCGCCATCTGCCAGGTGGAGATCTGCCGGGTCGCGGTGCCGCCGTTGTCGTAGTTGCGCTGTACGGCCGCGTAATCCGCGAAGGAGAGCGTGGAGTTGAGGTCGTTGTCGATGATGTCCTGGATCACCTGGGCCGCCTTGAGGCTGCCCGCGTCCTGGAAGTTCACCTTCCAGGAGTTGCCGTCGATGGCGTACCAGTGCGCCCCGGCCTGCATGGCCAGGACCTCCAGGGTGCTCGGGTCCTCACCGGCGTAGTTGGTGATCTTGATGCCGTGCTTCTTCAGGACCTTGCCCGCGGCGATGAACTCGTCCCAGGTCGTGGGCGCCTTCAGGCCGTACTTCTGGAAGACGTCGGTGCGGTAGATCGTGAACGCGGGGGCCGAACTGGTCGGCACGCCATACGACTTGCCCTGCACCTGTGCACTGGCCCACGAGCCCGCGTTGAACTTGGCCTTGTCCGCGGAGACGTACTGCGAGATGTCGGCGAGCGCGCCCTGCGAGACCCAGGTGGTCACGTACTCCGCCGTGTTCTGCACCAGGCAGGGCGCGTTGCCGGCCTTGACCGCGTTGGTCAGCTGCTTCTGCATCGTCAACTGGTCGGTGACCTTGGTGTACTTGAGCTTGATGTCCTTGTGCGAGGCGTTGAACGCCTTCACGACCGCGTCCTGTCCGTTGGCCCAGCCCCAGAAGGGGAGGGTGACCGGGCCGGAGGACGCCTTGTCTCCCGAGCCGGATCCGCCGCAGGCGGAGAGCAGACCCGTCAGCGCGAGGCCCGCGACGGCTGCACGAGCGAACCTTCTCCGGGGGCTGGTGAAGTTCATCAGACCGTGTTCCTTCGGAAGAGAAGAGGTAGAAACCGGTTGCTGTGAAGGTAGGCATCGGGGCCGGTTCGGAGCAAGAGGTGTGCAGCGACTTGTTTCGATCGCCCTGGACAGACCCGGTCCAGCCAGGGGATTCGAAGAGAAACCGGTTACGTAACGCCCTGGTTCCGTGTGCTGCGCTAATCCCGTCGGGTCGGCGGCCGTACCGAGTTCCGTACCACGACATGCGTGCCCAGGACCAGATGGTCGCCGTCGCTGCTTCTGCGTCGGCCCGTGCCGCCGCCTTCACGCCGGTCCGCCACCGCGCGCAGCGCGACCCGGCCCATCTCCTCGTACGGGACGTGCACGGTGGTGAGTTGGGGGGTGAGCTGGGAGGCCAGCGGGATGTCGTCGTAGCCGACGATCGACACGTCCTCGGGCACCCGCAGCCCCGCCGCGCGCAGCGCCTGCATGGCACCCGCGGCGACCACGTCGGTCCCCGCCAGCACCGCGGTGAAGTCCACGCCCTCCTTCAGGGTGTCCTCCACCGCCTCGTACCCGTGCTCGTAGTCGTACGGACCGTGCCGCACCATCCCCGGGTCGAACGGCACGCCGTACGCCTCGAAGGCCCGTTGCGCACCCCTCAACCGGCCCTGGGCGGTGGTGAGTTCGGCGTGTCCGGGCAGGACCAGGACCCGGCGGTGGCCCGCCGAGAGGAGGTGGCTGGCCATGGCGTAGGCGCCGCCCTCGTTGTCGTAGTCGACCGTCGTCGCCGGGACGTCGCCCTCCAGCGGCGGGCGGCCGACGAGCACGAGGTGCGAGCCCGCCGCGTCGAGGGAACGGGCGAAGCGGGCCATCCGCACCTGGTACTCGTCGAAGTCGTACGCGCCGCCCAGCAACACCACGGCGGCGACGCCCTGTTGGCGCATGAGGTTGACCAACGCGAGCTCGCGCTCCGGGTCGTCGCCGGTCGTGCCGACCAGGGAGAGCCAGCCGCGCAGTGTGGCAGCGCCCTCAACTCCCTTGGCCACATGGGCGAACGCGGCGCCGGTGATGTTGTTGATGAGGATGGCCACCGTGGGCGTACCGCCGCCGGCCAGGGAACGGGCGTGCGCGTTGGTGACGTAGTCCAGGTCGCCGACCACCTTCATCACCCGGCGGCGCAGCTCCTCCGACACCGGGTAGTTGCCGGACAGCACGCGCGAGACGCTCGCCACGGAGACGCCCGCGCGCTCCGCCACGTCCCGGATCGTCGCCCGGCCGACGTCGCCCGACGCCTTGCGCTGACTCACCGTAGCGACTCCTTCACCATGACCGCGTTCCCACCGGGCGCCCTGGGGCCTGCTCCCGCGCCGGTCCGGAAACCGTATCCCAAGGTCGTTCCCGGTGTGCCGGCCTGTGGACGGCGCGGATCAGGCGACACGGGCCAGGTCCGCGTGCCGTACCTCGTGGGCGGGTGGCAGGCCCGCGGCCAGGCGCTCCAGCTCGTCGACGACGATGGCGCCGAGCCGCGCCAGCTCGTTGCCGAGCGAGCCCGCGATGTGCGGCGTGAGGAAGACGTTCGGCAGCGTGTACAGCGGCGACGTGGGAGGCAGTGGCTCGGGTTCGGTGACGTCGAGGATCGCGGTCAGCCGGCCGGACGACAGCTCGTCGGTGAGGGCCTCGTGGTCGATCAGGGCGCCCCGGGAGGTGTTGATCAGCACCCCGCCGTCCCGGATGAGGGCGAGCCGCCCGCGGTCCAGCATGCGCTGCGTCTCGGGGATGTCGGGGGCGTGCAGGCTCACGATGTCGCTACGGCTCAACAGGTCGTCCAGCGGCAGGAGTTCGGCCCCCAGCGCGGCGGCCTCGGTGACGCTGACGTAGGGGTCGTGCAGGAGGACCTCGAAGTCGTACGACGGCAGCAGTTCCAGCAGTCGGCGGCCCACGCGGGAGGCGCCGATGACGCCGATCCGGCGGCCGAGGTTGCCGATCGGCGCGGTCTCGGCGGGCGTCGGGTACGTGTGCGTGTGCCGGAAGCGTTCCCGCTGGGCGAAGGTGTCCTTCCCGGCGAGCAGGATCATCGCGAGGGTGTACTCGGCGACCGGCAGCGCGTTGCCGGTGACCGCGCTGGAGACGGATACTCCGCGTTCCCACAGGGCCTCGCCGACCAGCGAACGGACCGAGCCCGCCGCGTGCAGCACGGTACGCAGCCGGGGTGCCGCCGCCAGCGCGTCGGCGTCGAGGTGCGGGCAGCCCCACCCGGTGATCAGGACCTCGGCCCGGGCGAGCGCCCCGGCGGTCTCGGGGGCGGCGAAGTCCCGTACGACGAGCCCCGGGTCGATCTCGGCCGTCTGCCGGAGCCGTGCCATCAGGGGTGAGGGAAAGAGCAGGGGCAGGTGCACCGGATCCATGGCGAACACGGCCCTCGGCGGCTGGGCGCTGGGCATGACCCTCCAGTAGTGCGGCGTGAGTACGGCCTGAGAATGATGTCGGAAACGTTTTCTGAAAGCGTCTTCTACCGTAGATCTGCTGTGGAGCGGGGGTCAATCCGTGAGAGAGGGCGCAGCACGCGGAAACATTTCGATCGCCGCCCGGCCCGAACGGACGTAGTACGCCCCGCCATGACGTGGCATGACCCGTCCAGCCGCGCTCGTCCGCCGGAATAGCCGAGCACGGTGTGATGCTCTGATGAGCAGCATGGTTCACGAGCGCGGTGAGGAGCTGGTGGGCAGATGGCGGCGACGGCAGAGCAGACGGGCCCCGTGGTCGGCACTCCGTACGGGGCGGTGCGCGGCCGGTACGAGAACGGGATCGCGGTCTTCCGGGGCATCCCCTACGCGGCGCCCCCCTTCGGCCTCCGCCGGTTCCGCCCGCCCGTCCCGCCCGAGCCCTGGACCGGTGTGCGCGACGCGTTCGCCTTCGGACCGACCGCGCCGAAACCGCCGTACTCCGAAGCCTTCGCCAGACTGCTCTCCGACCCCGTCGTGCCCGGCGACGACTGTCTCAACCTCAACGTGTGGACCCCGGAACCCGGCACGGGCGCCCGGCTGCCGGTCATGGTGTGGCTGCACGGCGGTGCGCTCACCCGGGGTTCGTCGGCCGTCCCCGTCTACGACGGACACGCCTTCGCCCGCGACGGCGTCGTCCTCGTCTCGGTCAACTACCGCCTGGGCGTGGAGGGTTACGGCCTCTTCCCGGACGCCCCCGCCAACCCCGGCCTGCGCGATCAGATCGCCGCGCTGCGCTGGGTGCACGAGTCCATCGCGGCGTTCGGCGGCGACCCCGACCGGATCACCCTCTTCGGCCAGTCCGCCGGCGCGATCAGCATCGGCGCGCTGCTCGCCGCCCCGCAGGCTCAAGGGCTGGTCCGCCGGGCCGTTCTGCAGAGCGGGCCCCCGGAGGCCTTCGACCGCGACAAGGTACGGCGGATGGTGCGCCGGATGGCGACCCGGCTGAAGATTCCCGCCACCGCCGAGGCCTTCGCCGCCGTGGACCGCGAACTCCTGCTCCGCACCCAGGCCGACGTGGGCAGACTCAGCAGCCCGGTGCTCGGCGGACCCACGTTCGGGATCGTCATCGACGGCGACCTCGTACCCCGCGACCCACTGGAAGCGCTCGTGGACGGCGAGGTGGGCCGGGGCGTCGACCTGATGCTGGGCTGGACCCGCGACGAGTACCGGCTGTGGCTGGTACCCGGCGGGCTCCACGAGCGCGTCGACCGGCTCGGCGCGGTCGCCCTGGCCGGTGCGATGGCCCGCTGCCACTGCGGCGTCGAGGTCCCGCGCGGCTACCGCGCCCTGCACCCCGGAGCCGGCACCGCCGAGACCGTCGGCCAACTGGTCACCGACCACCTCCTCCGCTACCCGCTGCACCGCCTCGCCGACGCCCGCCCCGGAAACTCCCACGTCTACGAGTTCGCCTGGCCCTCCAACCGTCCCGACCTCGGCTCCTGCCATGCCCTCGAACTCGGCTTCGTCTTCGACACGGGCGACATCCCCGAGTCCGCCAAACTCGCGGGCCAGGGCGCGCCCCAGTCGCTCGCCGACGCCATGCACGGGGCCTGGGTACGGTTCGCAGTGGACGGCGACCCGGGCTGGCAGGCCTGGGACGACTCGCATCCGGTACGGATCTTCGGGGAGGGTGCGCCGTACGTCGCGTACGGGCCGCGCGACCCCGAGTTCGCCCTGTGGGCGGCCGACGCGGTGGCCAGGGAAACGGCGGCTCCGGCCGAGGGCACGCCGCCCGTGCGGAGTGCCACCGAACTGCGGTCGGTCGTACGGCGGCTGCGGCGTACGGGGACGGGGACGGGGGATGTGCGGCGGTCGTCGTGAGGGTGGGGGTACGGGACAGAAACTGGTTGCCCAACGCCGGTTGCCGACAACTGCCCCGCTGACGTACGTGAATTGGCCGACGCACGCCCCTCCTCCCGGCCTGACACACACTGCTACTCTCCGCGCAGGGAACCGGTTGCCGATGTGTTGCCACAGGCCGGGGAGGGGCGAGGCGGTACATGACCAGGAAGAGCCAGGACGCGACCGGTAGCACCATCCGGGACGTGGCGGCCCGTGCCGGGGTGTCCGCGTCCACGGTGTCGCGGGTGCTCGGCGGGGAGTACCCGGTGAGCACGGCGACCCGCACGCGCGTGCTGCGGGCGGTACGCGACCTGGACTACGTCGCGGACGCCCGCGCCAAGGCAGTGGCGGGCGTCGGGACGCCGACCCTCGCGTTCGTCCTGGAGGACATCACGGGACCGTCGTTCGCGCTGATGGCGCACGGCGTGGAGCGCGAGGCGACCCGGCTCGGGCACCTGTGCCTGGTGTGCAGCACCGAGGGCGACGTCCAGCGCGAACTCGACTTCATCGAGACGATGCGCGCCCAGCGCACCGCCGCCGTGATCCTCGTCGGCGGCACGGCGGACACCCCGGAGTACCGCGAGCGCACCCGCCGTATCGCCGACTCGCTCGCGGCGGCCGGCTCGCGGCTCGTGCTCTGCGGGCGCCCGCCGCTCGGCCCGGGCGCGCCGGTCACGGTCATCGAGTACGACAACGAGGGCGGCGCGTACGCCCTCGTCGCGCACGTCCTGGCCCAGGGCCACCAGCGTGTCCTGTTCCTCGGCGGCAAGCCGGACCAGGCGACCGCGCAGGGCCGCGAACGTGGCTACCTCGCCGCCCACCGCGCCCGAGGCCTCGAACCCGACCCGGAACTCCTGCTCCACGGCGACTTCACCCGCGACTCGGGCCACCGTCTGATGCGCGCCGCCCTGAGCCGGAAACTGGAGTTCACGGCCGTGGTCGCCGCCACCGACATGGTCGCCGCGGGCGCGCTCACCGCCCTGCACGAGGCGGGCCTGGACGTCCCCGGCGACGTCTCACTGGCGGGCTACGACGACATCCCGTTCGCCCGCGATCTGTACCCGGCCCTGACCACGGTCCACGTCCCCTACGAGGAGCTGGGCCGCCTCGCCGTACGCACCGCGCTGGGCCGCACACCGGAGTCCCCGGACGAGCACCTGCTGCTGGGCACGCATGTGGTGGTGCGGGACTCGATCGCGGCGATCGTTCCCTGAGTCAGGAGTTGGTCAGGAGGCCGTAGGGGTGAGCGTCCGCGCGATCGACGTGATCGCCCCCGGCCCCACCCGGCAGCACCCCCCGATCAACCGCGCCCCGGACGCCCGCCACCCCTCGACCTGTTCGGCGGTGAAGGTGGAACGGCCCGTCCAGGCGCGGGCCTCGGCGTCCCAGGTCTCGCCGCTGTTGGGGTAGACGACGACAGGCTTGCCGGTGACGCGGGCCGCGGTCTCGATCGCGCCGTCGACGTCCTCGGGGGCACTGCAGTTGACGCCGACCGCGATGATCTCGTCCGCGTCGGCGGCGAGCGCGAACGCCTCCTCCAAGGGCTGCCCGGCGCGGGTGCGGTCGCCCGCGATCGAGTACGACAGCCAGGCGGGCACCCGCAGCCCGCGTACCGCCCGCAGCAGGGCCTCGGCCTCGACGGTGTCCGGGATCGTCTCGAAAGCCAGCACGTCAGGCCCGACGAAATCCAGCACCTCCAGGCGGGGCCGGTGGAAGGCCTCCAGCTCGGCCACGCTCAGCCCGTACCGGCCCCGGTACTCGGAGCCGTCCGCGAGCATCGCGCCGTACGGTCCGACCGAGGCCGCCACGTAGAGGGGCCGCTCGATGCCTCGCCGCCGTGCCTCCACGGCCGCGTCGATGGCCAACTCCACGCTCAGGGCGATGAGTTCGGCCGCACGGTCGTGCTTGATCCCGCGCTTCGCGAAGCCCTCGAAGGTGGCCTGGTAGCTGGAGGTGATCGCCACGTCGGCGCCCGCCTCGTAGTACGCGAGGTGCGCCTCGGTGATCGCCTCGGGCTGGTCTGCGAGCAGCCGCGCCGACCACAGCTCGTCGCTCAGGTCGTGCCCGGCCGCCCCGAGCTGGTTGGACAGGCCGCCGTCGAGGACGAGGGTCCCGGCGGCGAGGGCGTCGGCGAGGAGGGGAGCGGTGTCGCTGGTCATGTCTCGACGCTAGTCGATACGGCCGTACGCGTCGGTCTCCGGCCGGCTGGTGAAAGGATCGTCCATCATGCGGGACATCACGGAAGCCGAAGCGCGGGACGTCCTGGGTCAGTCCACCGGACCGGTCTCCGCGACACCGCTCACGCACAACCCCAAGAACGGTGTCACCGCAGGCGTCCGGACCGTGACCGCAGGTGACCGTACGGCCGTCCTCAAGGTGCTCACCCGCACGAAGGAGGCCACCGGTCGCTGGGCCGCCTCCGACGACCCCCGCCACGGGAACTACTGGCTGCGCGAGGCGGAGGTCTACGACTCCGGGCTCGCGCAGACCTGGCAGCCCTACGGCATCCGCGCGCCCCGGCTGCTCGCCCGGCACATCGAACACGCCCGTCGCCTCGGCGCCGCGCAGGGCGCCGCGCCGACTGGGCCTTCGCCGGCGACGGCGCCCTCGGCGAGGACCTCGGCAACTACCTCCCCGACTCCGTCTTCGACCTGTTCGTCCCGGCCGACAGCCTGCCCGGGTATGCGGCGCAGGCCTACGAGGCGTATCTGCACGGCCTCCGGGAGTCGGGCAGCCGGGTCGACGAACGGTCGTACGCCTCGGGGTGTGCGCCTCCGTCGTGAAGTACGACTGGCTCACCGCACTCATGCTCGCCCGCGCGAGCGAGGAGCAACTGGACTACGGCGGTGAGCGCGCCGTCTCCGCCGAACTCCGGTACCGGGAGCGGGGGTTGGCCCTCGCCTTCCTCGCCGGGTGGGCCGCCGAGGCGCGAGCGCCGGCTCCGCGGCTGGGCTTCCCGGAGGCGCCGAGCGGCCGTTGGTCCTACGCCGCGTGCTTCCCGCCCCCGCGCCTGCCGCTGCCCCGCGTGCGCTTGGTCACCGGGACCAACAGGCCGCCCAGCAGGCCGAGTCCGAGCGCGTACGGCCACCAGCCGAAGCCGTCGCTGCGAGCGGTGTTCGTCGTGCGGGCCTCGGCGAGCGTCGTCCCGGACGAGGACTTGGGGTGGGCGCTGGGGGAGGGGCTGCTCGCGGTGACGGCGGTCAGGACGACGTCGTTGCCGTCACCGCCCCGGTAGCTGACGCGGTACGTCGTGTCGGCGAGCTTCAGCTTGGCGCCCTCGCGAAGTCCCTTGAACGCGCCCGTCGTTGCGCCGTGACCCGTGTGGTCGAGGATCGTGACGGTCCGCGCCGGGTGTGTCCCGGCGGCGGAGAGGTCCAGGTCGCCTGCCAGGCCGACCTTGCCCGCGACCTTCAACGGCTTGTCGCGCAGGACCAGGTCGCCCTTCGCGCTCTGCGTGTAGTTCCCGGTCACGGTGAGCCCGGTCGTCACCACGCTGTCGTTCGTCACCGAACCCTTCACCGTGCCCACACCGGTTAGATCAGTCGACACACGCAGGCCCGCCGTGCCCGCGTCCAGCCGCGCACCCGCCGACGTGAGCCGAATCGCCTTGCTGCGGGTGAGGGTCGCTCCCGACCTGAGCGCCAGCGTGCCCTTGGAGACCGTCGTCGTCCCCGTGTACGTCACCGCCGTGCCCGTCAGCGTTGTCGTCGCGGCGCCGGACTGGACGAGGGACCCCTTGCCGCCGAGATGTGACACGTGGACGCCGAGTGTCATGTTTCGCAGAACAAGGGTCCCGTCGTCGACGACCCGTCGCCGCTCCGTACCGGTCAGCACTCCGCCGTCGCCACCCGGCTTCCCGGATCCCAGCCGCAGCACCGCCCCCTTCTCCACGGTCGTGGAACCGTCGTAGTGCTGCGGCGCCGCGAAGGTCACGTCGTTCCCGCGCGTCCCCGCGATGACGACGTCCCCGGCGCCGGGCGCGGCCAGCGTGTCGTGATACCTGCCGCCGCCGATCGGTGCGCCCAGGGTGACCGGACCGTCGTAGTCGAAGGTCAGCCGGGAGCGGACTCCGCTCGCCTCGTGGAGGTTGATGTAGACGGTGTCCTTGGTGCCCGGCATGAAGATGCGGTGGGTGGTGCCGTCGCCCCACTGGACGTTCGCGCCCTCGATGTTGGTGCCGCGCTTGTTCAACTGGTGGGCTATGGCACGCCAGTTGAGGTTCGAGTCGCTGAGCGACGGGTTCGTGTCGCCGCCCTGGTCGCTGTAGCTGTACTGGCCCGTGAGGACGACCTTGCTGCCCGGCCGGGAGTGGACGTTGACGTCGCTGCCGTACTCGCGCTGGTAGAAGTTCTGGCGCAGGGTGATCGTCTGGTACAGCGGGGTGTCGATGATCCAGGAGCCCTGGTTGAGGATCGCGCGGGCGTCGGGCAGCGCCACCGGGTACTCGGGGCGGCCGACCGCCATGCCGGTGCCGTTGTCAATCACCCCTGAGAAGGGGTGAGTTCCGGCGAGGTCGAGGGTGCCCCACATGTTGCGGGGCTGGGTGACCAGGCCCGAGCCGCTGATGGTGCCGATGTTGAAGGTGCGGGTCAGGGAGAGGCGCAGGGTGCCGTCGACCCGGACGTTGAGCTGGTTCAACTGGTAGCCGGGCGTGCCGTAGGGGAAGTGGCCGATCAGGCCCGTGCCGCCACCGGTGCCGTACTGCAGGGTCGTCCCGCGGTCGACCGTGATCGCGGGCGGGTCCGGGTTGCCGACGGTGGTGTACGGGTGGTTGCCGCCCCGGGTGGTGACCTTCTGCCGTTGCCGGGACGCCGGGAGCGTGAAGTCGCTGTCCTTGGTGAGGATCAGCGTGCCGCCGCCGCGCACGGTCAGCGTGCCCTGGCCGCGGAACACCCCGTCGTACGTGGTCGTCCCGGACGGCACGGTGACCACCGTGTCGCCAGAGAGCGTGACATCGCGGTCCGCGAGGACATCGGCGGTGGCGTCGCGGGCGCCTGCGGCCGAGGCGGGGGGAGCGCCGACCAGGAGGGCGACGGTCGCGAGGGCGCCTACGGCGGCTGCTGTCTTGTGGGTTTGGCTGCGCACGTCACTGGAGACGTGCGTCGGCGGCGGCGATAACAGAAATCTCGCGTCCATCTTTGTCACGCGCGACCCGTTGACCTTCCCGTAACACACCCATACCTTTTCGGCGTTCGTAATGACAGATGCCGTACGAAATCTCGAACCCCCCTCCGAGAGGCGTCAGATGAGACGTGTGTACGCAATCCTCGTCGCCCTGTGCTGCGTGCTCGCCGCCGCACTGGTGACCGCCGGACCGGCCCAGGCCGCGGCCCAGACCATCACCAACGGCACGCAGTTCAGCGACACTTCGGGCAACGCCGTGCACGCGCACGGCGGCGGGGTGATCAAGGTCGGCAGCTACTACTACTGGTTCGGCGAGGACCGCAACGCCGACAACACCTTCAAGTACGTGGACGCCTACCGCTCCGCCGACCTGAAGAACTGGGAGTTCCGCAGCCACGTCCTGACCCAGTCCAGCGCCTCCGAGCTGGGCACCGCCTACATCGAGCGGCCGAAGGTCATCTACAACGCGTCCACCGGCGAGTTCGTGATGTGGATGCACAAGGAGAACGGCGTCGACTACAGCGAGGCCAAGGCCGCCGTCGCCGTCTCCTCGACCGTGGACGGGAGTTACACCTACCAGGGCAGCTTCCAGCCGCTCGGGAACAACATGTCCCGGGACATCACGACGTTCGTCGACACCGACGGCACCGGCTACATGGTCTCCGCCGCCAACGAGAACTACGACCTGCACATCTACAAGCTCACCGCCGACTACACCGGCATCGACAGCCTGGTCGCCAACCCGTGGGTGGGCGGACACCGCGAGGCGCCCGCCCTCTTCAAGCGCAACGGCGTCTACTTCATGCTGACTTCGGCCGCCACCGGCTGGAGCGCCAACCAGCAGCAGTACGCCACCGCCACCAGCATCACCGGCCCGTGGACGGCCTTCACCAATGTCGGCGACTCGACCGCATACAACTCGCAGACCGCCTACGTCCTCCCGATCACCGGGACTTCGGGCACCTCGTACCTCTACATGGGCGACCGCTGGGGCAACTCCTTCGGCGGCACCGTCAACGACTCCCGTTACGTCTGGCTGCCGTTGACCTTCCCGACCACGACCTCGATGTCCATGGCGTCCTGGTACCCGGAGGTGTCGATCGACACGGCCGCCGGCACGATCAGCGGGACGAGCGCGACGTACAACACCCTCATTGCCCGGAACAGCGCCAAGTGCGCGGACGTGGCCAACCAGTCGCTGTGGCAGGGAGTCGCGATCAGCCAGTACACCTGCAACAGCGGCACCAACCAGAAGTGGTGGTTCAAGGACCTGGGCACCGGCTACTACGAACTCATGGGCCGGGGCAGCTCGTTGTGCCTCCAGGAGAACTCGACGAACGTCACCCAGGAGAACTGCACCGGCGCCACCGCCCAGCAGTGGAGCCTGACGACGTCCGGCAGTTACGTCCTGGTCAAGGCCAGGACCAGTGGCGAGTGCCTGGACGTGTCGGGCGCGTCCACCGCCAACTCCGCCGCGATCATCACCTACACGTGCGGCGGAGCGACCAACCAGCAGTGGACGCGCGGTAGTTGAGCACACGGTTACCGGACCGGATTCCAGCCGTCCGTGCCCGCCAGGTACTTCTGGGCCGTGTAGCTCGCGGCCTGGGAGTCGGTGAGCTGCGGGCGGTTGGAGTTCACCGTCGCGCCGGCACCCGTGTTCCTGTACTCGAAGAAGCGGGCGTTCTTCCAGGAGTAGCCGCTCATGTCCGTCCAGGGCCCGGCGACCTTCACGGCGGCGGGCAACGAGGTCTCCCGGACAACCAGTTGGCCCACCGCGTCCGCCGACGGATGCCAAGGGCGGCCCAGGTAGTACGTGTTGGCCGCCGCCGAGCTGGTCACCGAGCTGCCGGTGACGAGGATGCCGTACGCCTTCGCGGAGCTGGTGTTGGGCGCGGAGAGGAAGCCGTTGAGGCCGCCCGCCGCGGCGCCCGAGTTGCGCAGCTGGATGTTCACCCGGTCGTAGACGGCGGTGGCGTTGCCGAAGACGAAGTCCACGTCGCCCGAGACGAAGGACGAGTAGAAGTACTGCCGGTACTGACCGGTGGACGACGGCGACCAGTTGAGGACGGTGTCCTGACGGCTGATGAACCGGTCGTTGGTGAACGTCTGCCGGTCGCCCTGCGCGGTGATCGCGACGGCCTGCGTGTCCGTGATCTCGGGGTGGGCGGTCTTGTCGAAGGTGTTCTGGACGGTGATCCCGGTGACGCTGAGGCCGCTCGCCGAGAAGGTCGCCACCGAACTGCCCAGCGTCCCGTACTTGTTGCCGCCGGTGTCGGTGTAACCGGCCGCCCGGTCATAGGTGATGACGACGTCCTCGGCGTTGCCGGTGGCGCCCTTGATGGTCAACCCCGTTTTGCTCACAGGCACGTTGACGATTTCCGTGTACCTCCCTTTCCCGACGGAGATCGTGTCACCGGCGGCGGACGCGTTCACGGCGGCCTGCACGGTCGTGTAGCGGCCCGAACCGTCCTTGGCGACGGTGATGACGGTGGCGGCCTGCGCCTGCGTCACCAGCGACACCGCGACCAGCCCGAGGGCGGCCGCGGTGCCGGTCGCCACGGCGGCGGCTCGACGCCGGGCGGGGGAGCGGCGGTGCGTGTTCGGCTCTGTCATGCCTTCAAGTCGCCGCTCCCCGCCCGGGAGTTGCCGCCTCTAGGTGAGCAGATCGATCGCGTCGACCGACGTACCGGCGCTCAGGAACGACGTCGTCCCCGAGCCGCTCGCCACATAGATCTTCAGCGTGTTGTACGCGCTTGCGTCCGTCAGCCAGGCGGACGCCGGGACGCTGTACGTGAACGTGTAGTTGTTGCCCCGGTACGAGCCCACGGTCAGCGACCGGGTGCTCGGCTGGGTCGGCGGCGAGGGGACGGCCGAGGTCCAGGTGTCGTTGACGACGACCTGCGGCCGGCCGTTCGCGTAGGCCGTCGTCACCCCGATGCGCAGGGTGTGCGCGGCCGCGAGTTGAGCCGCCGTCAGCTTGAAGTACACGATGATGCCGCTGTTGACGTCCTTCCACAGATAGCAGGGGAACCCCGAGGTCTCGGTGCCGCTGCCGACGATCACGTTGCCGGTCCAGGACGCGGCCCGTACGTCCGAGGGATGCGCGTAGGTCATCAGGTCCGCGTTCTTGAACCCGCTCGGCGAGCCGTCCCAGTTGCCGATCCGCCAGATCGCGCTCGCGTTGGACGGGTCGTTCGAGGACGGGATCGCGATGCTGTTCAGCGTCGTCGTCCCACCCGCCGTGACCGCCACCGACCCGGTGTAGACGGCGAGTTCACCCTTGAAGACCGTCAGCGTGTACGTCCCCGACAGCACTCCGGCGATGGAGAAGTAGCCGTCCGAGGCCCGCGCCGAAGCCCAGTACTGGGCGGCGGAGTTGGCGATGCCGACCGTGTACGCGTACGCCGTGTCGCGCCCGGTGATGCCAACGCCCGCGACCCGGCCCCGGCCACCTGCGGCCGTGTACCCGGAGATGCCGAGCGAATCCGCCCACGAGGTGGTGAGGTTGGCGTGGTAGAGCGCCGAGGAGGGTGCGCCGCCGTCCGTGAGCGCGATGACGTACGGCCCCTGGAGGCCGAACCGCTGCGCCTCCGTCTGGTTCTCGCCGTAGTACAGGATCTCGTACAACCCGCCGCCGTCCGCGCTCTGATGGCGCAGCAGCGAGCGGTAGAACGGGCCGCCGGACGCCTTCTCGTGGTTGCTGCGCACGACCCACAGGCCGACGCTGCCGGTGGTCCAGCCGACGTAGTCGTAGTCGATGACCCGGTTCTTCGAGTAGTGCTTGGAGCGGGTCTGGCCGTCGGACTTCTCGAAGACGTCGGCGGACTCGATGGTGGTCGGCGCGTAAGTGTATGAATCCGGCTGGTCGTTGAGGAACATGCCGGCCTTGACGCGCACGATGTAGCGCGTCGCGCTAACCGAGGTGTCGGCCTTGTTGGTCCACAGATAGACGTTGTTCTCGCCGCTGCGGGCCGCGTAGTAGTGCTTCAGCGTGCCGTGCGTGACGGAGATCAGGATCGTCGTGCCGGACTGCGCGATCGTCACCGTCGACGCGCCGAGGCCGGACTCGACATGCGAGTTCATGCCGCCGTAGCCCTGGTACTCGGTGCCCTTGTAGACCAGCGACGTCAGATCGCCGTTCGTCTTGCTGACCTTGAAGACCAGGCTCGCGCCGGTGTCGACGACGTAGTTCGAGCCGTCGTCGGTGTAGCCGAAGCTCGCGGCGGACGCGGTCTCGGCGAGCGGGCCGGCGAGCGCCGCCGAACCGGCCGTAGCCGCTGCGCCGAGGACGAAGGTGCGGCGGCGAACCGGTCTGTTCACAGAACCGGACATGGGGGTGCCTCCTTCGGGAGGTGGGGGTGCGGGTGCTTTGGAGGGTGACAGTTGAATCGATTTCGCGAAAGGGCTTTCACCGCTTGGGAGTTGGCAATGATGCGAAAACTGACCGAGGTCTAGAAAGCGCTTGTCCAGAGCGGTACGGTCCACCGCCTGGCCTTGTCGTCGGACGGAGGAGCCACGAATGAGACGTTTCAACATCGCCCTGCTGGCCGCGCTGACCCTGAGCACCGCCCTGTCGGCCGCACCCGCCCAGGCCCACGACCGCACGCCCCCGCTCGGCATCGGCAACTGCACCGCGACCGCCTGCCACTTCGACGTCCCGCCCGGCACCTACGACGTGACGGTCCGCCTCGGCGGCGCGTCGGCCGCGAGCACCGCCGTCACCGGCGAGGCCCGGCGCTCCCTGCTCCCCGAGACAGCCACGGCGGCCGGCCGGACCGTGACCCGCAGCTTCACGGTGAACGTCCGTACGCCCGAGGGCGAACCCACCGGCCCCGACGGCACCCCCGGCCTGGACCTCACCCTCGGTGGCACCGCACCCGCGCTCGCCGACATCAGCGTCACCCCGGCCCACCACGCCCGCCAGATCATCCTGGTCGGCGACTCCACGGTCTGCGACCAACCGGGCGACCCGTACTCCGGCTGGGGCCAACAGCTCCCGCAGTTCCTGCGCAAGGGCGTGTCCGTCGCCAACTACGCCGATTCCGGGGAGAGTACGGTCACCTACCTGGAGAATCCCCTGCTCTGGGGGACAGTTCAGCCGCTGATCCACCCCGGCGACCTCGTCCTCGTCCAGCTCGCCCACAACGACAAGACGACCGACGAGGCGACCTATCGAGCGAACTTGGAAACCCTCGTAGCGGGTATCCGTGACAAGGGTGGTCGTCCCGTCCTCGTGACACCGATCGTCCGACGCTGGTTCAATGCCGACGGCACACTGAACAACGACATCGCGCTGCTGGTGAACGGACTCGGCGTGGATCTGCCGGGCGTCGTCCGCTCGGTCGCCGCCGCCGAGGGGGTAACGATCGTCGACCTCACGGCGCAGACCAAGGCGCTGGTGGAATCGCTGGGAGTGGAAGGCTCCAAGGCCATCTACCTCTACAACGAGAAGAAGGACAACACGCACACCTCCGCGCACGGTGCCACGGTGTACGCGGGCCTGGTGCGCGACGCACTCGTCTCCCGGCATCTGTTGCCGGAGGACCGGGTACGAGTGGGGTGACACCCGAAAGACCCCTGGGGCGTTCCGACCGGAACCGGGGCGCCCCAGGTTCCACTCTCCCGCCGTGCCCCCGCGTGTGAAAGCGAACCGATGCACCTGCCTGCCGACGACCGCGTGTTGAGCCCCCGCACCGGCTACGCCCGCGCCCACTGGGAGACGGCCGCCGACACTCTCCTCGCCGCGGTAGAGCCGTACGCGAGCGAGGACCGGGCGCTCTACCACCTCCCCGGCACTCACACCAGCTGGTCCGGCAGGCTCTCCGACGGCCTGGAGGGCTACGCCCGCACCCTGCTGCTGGCCGCCTTCCGCCGCGACGAGACGGCACTGGAGCGCTACGCCGAGGGACTCGCCGCAGGCGTCGCGGGCACCTGGCCCCGCATCGAGGACCGCAGCCAGCCCCTCGTCGAGGCCGCCTCGATCGCCCTCGCCCTGCGCCTGACCCGCCCCCTCCTCTGGGACCGCCTCGACGAGCCCGTACGACAGCGCGCGGCGGCCTGGCTCGCCGACGCCCTCGCCGCCGAACCCTGGCCCTGCAACTGGGAGTTGTTCCCCGTCACTGTGGGCGGCTTCCTCCAGGAGATCGGCTATGAGCCCGACGCGTCCCGCAAGGCAATCGACCGTGGCCTGTCGCGCATCGAGGACTGGTACGTCGGCGACGGCTGGTACACCGACGGCGACGGCCGCAAGTTCGACTACTACAACGGCTGGGCCATGCACCTCTACCCGGTCCTGCACGCCTGGCTCGCCGCCGACACCCGACTCCTCGACCTCTACGGCGGCAGACTGGAGCGCCATCTCGCCGACTACGCCCGGCTGTTCGGCGGGGACGGCGCGCCGATGCACCAAGGTCGGTCGTTGACCTATCGCTTCGCGACGACGGCTCCGCTGTGGCTGGGCGCGCTGACGGGCCGTACGCCGCTGTCGCCGGGGGAGACCAGGGGGCTGGCGTCGGGCGCGCTGAAGTACTTCCTGGAGCGCGGGGCGGTCGACTCCCGCGGCCTGCTCACCCTCGGCTGGCACGGCCCCAACGAAGCGCTCCTGCAAGGCTATTCGGGCCCCGCCTCCCCGTACTGGGCCAGCAAGGGCTTCCTCGGCCTGCTCCTCCCGCCGGACCGCGAGGTGTGGACGGCCGTCGAGGAACCCGGCCCGGCTGAGCGGGCGGATGCGGTGACGCCGATCGGCCCCGCCAACTGGCTTCTCCAGTCCACCAGTTCGGACGGCCTGGTCCGCCTCCACAACCACGGCAGCGAGGACGTCCGCTACGACCCGTACTACACGCGCCTCGCCTACTCCACTGCTACGGCGCCCTCGTCGTCGTACGACAACAGCGTGATCGTCGGCGGCGATCCGAGCCGTACGGAGATCGTGCCGTTGGGGGTGGGGGAGGGCTGGGTGGCCTCCCGGCACACGGCGGCTTCCGGGGCCCGGGTGGTCAGCCTGGTGGTGGCCGAGGGGGCGGTGGAGGTGCGGGCCCATCTGGTGGTGGGCGCGGCGGCCGGTACGCGGGTGCGGGTCACGGGGTGGCAGGCGGAGGAGTCGATGTCCGCCGAACTCGACTCCCTGTACGGCCTGTTGGGCGGCGAAGGTGTCGTCGGTGACGGGCCCACCCTGTTCGTCGCGTCGGTCCGGCTCACCGGGGAGCCGGACCCCCGTCCCCTCGCGGAACTGGTGTCCGTGGACGTCGACGAGGATCACGGCATCACCCTTCACTGGGCCGACGGCAAGCGAATGACCTACCGGTTCACGGAGTCAGCCGGGCGACCCGGAGGCTCGTCGTGGTCGGTGACGCCCCGCTGAGCGGGGTCGCGTAGGTCGGCGTGACCGGGGCGTAGGCCCAGGTCAGCGTGTCGTTCTTCAGGACCGCCATGTCACCGCTGATCCGGACGCTCACCACCTTGTCCGCGCTCTGGACCTTGCCGTTCCAGTCGATGAGCCGCAGGTGCGTGCCCGTGAAGGTGCCGGTGCAGGTGCCGGCGTTGCACTTGGCACCCTTCAGGGACTCCCAGGAGACCAGGAGACGGTCCTTGCCGTACGGCGCGACGTGCACGTTGACGTTCTCGGTGCCCGCCGCGCTCGTGAGGTAAATCGCCTTGCCGGGGCCGGAGTTGCGGTTCGCCATGAAGGCGACGGCGACCTGGTGCGTGCTCGACTTCGGGGTCACCGTCCAGCCGCGCCCGCTGGAGTCGTCGGTGTTCTTCTTGGCCGAGGCGGCGCCACGGGAGGCGAAGGCGGTCGCGTACCGTCCGCTCGTCGACTTGACCAGATCACCGGTGCGGCCGGGGAAGGTACCACCGCAGTACCCTGCCCAGCACTGTTCGCGCTGCACGACCGGCGCGACGTCCGGGGCGCCGATCCCGGTGGAGACGAACAGGCCCGAGCGCCAGTCGTCGAAGCACAGCGAGGTGAAGGCGCCGGAGGTCTCCGCGTGCAGCGCGATGCCCTCGTTGTGGCTGCAGCCCCAGCTCCAACCACCGCTCAGCTTGGCGCCCTTGGCGCTGATGTACGCCAACTTGTCGCCGAAGTGGCCGTCCGCGAAACCGCCCGCACCGTGCACGACGAAGTACGCGCCGTACTTGGTGCCGTTCCAGGTGAGTTGGCCGTCGAGACCCGGGGAGGTGTCGTTCGAGGCGGTGCCGGTGAGCTTGGTGCGGAAGGTCTGCTTGCCGTTGGTGTAGCGGACGATCGCGGCGGCCGTCTCCTTCCACTTGTTGGTGTCGGCCACCCGCGTGAGCAGCGCGAACCCGTCGTTGTGCGCGACCAGACCGCCGACCTCCTTGGCGCCCTTCACGACCGTGTCGGCGCCCGAACGCAGTCCGGCGGCGTTCAGCGGGGTCACATGAACGCCGTCGGTGGCGGGCCAGGCCACGCGCAGAGTCCCGTCGGGGGCCACGGCCGTGGTCGTGCGGGTCCACTCGCGGGTGTTGTTGTAACCGGCCGTCAGATAGGGGAACTTGGCGGCCAGCGCCACCGTCGTACTGGTCGGGGAGAGCGTGCCGGTCGCGACCTTGGCGGTCGTCGAGGTCTTCGCGGCGGCCTTCGGGGTCGTCTTCGCGGCGGACACGGTTGCCGTACCGGTGCTGGACGTAGAACTGTGGGCGGCGGCCTCGGGGGATGCGGAGGCGCTGGTGGACGCGGAGGCGGACGTGGACGTCCCGGCTGCGGTCGAGCTGTCGCCGTTGTCCGTCGCCGCGGTCGCGTACCAGGCACCGCCGAGCAGGGCCGCGACGGCGAGCGAGCCCGCGAGCGGCTTGCGGGCGATGCGGCGGGGGGAACGGCGACGGTGCGTGGTGGTGCGTCTTGCGTTGGTCATGTGCCCAAGTCGCCGCCCGCGCGGGGGAGGTTGCCGTCGCGCCGCGCGAAATATCCGGAGGTCGGTAGTTCGGAGGCATTCGGAGGTGAGACCGGCTCCACAGCCGGGACAGGCCGATCCTGGTACGTTGGATGCTTTCCTGGGTATCAGACCCTTTGGACTCAGCACCGGCGAGGGACCGAGGAACCATGGCCATGGACCCCGGCGACAAGCGACTGGCGGCGGCCGTCGTGATGGACGACGACGGGCGCGTGCTTCTGGTGCGCCGCAGCGCGACCGAGAGGTTCCTGCCGCGTGTGTGGGGCGTTCCGTGCGGGAAGCTGGAGCCGGACGAGCGGTCCGAGGACGGTGCGCTGCGGGAGCTGAAGGAAGAGACCGGGCTCCTCGGCGAGATCGTCCGCAAGATCGGCGAGTCGTCCTTCGTGAGCGAGTACCGAGGCCGCGAGATCAAGAACTGGCAGGACAACTTCCTTGTCAGGCCGCTCACTTGGGAGATCACCCTCCCCGAGCCCGACCAGGCGTACCTGTGGCTCCCGCCGTCCGAGATCAGCGGCGCGGGCATCGACATCGACGCGTACAACCTGGACGTCGTACGACAGGCCCTCACGAACTTCTGAGCGACTCCGCCAGACCGTTCAACGCGCCCAGATACTCCCGCACTTCGAGCGGCACCTTCGCCACCGCCCCCGGATGCGGGCCCGCCGCCGTGAACACATCGGTGTGACGCCGCCGGTCGGCCCCCGTCTCCAGGAACAGCGTCACGGTCGGTACGTCCGTGTCGCACCAGGCCCGGTGCAGGGTGTGCGCGGAAAGGGCGTAGGCGCTGCCCGCCGCGTACTGCCCCGTGTGGGTCAGCCGCAGTCGCGCCGGTCCCGTCGGCCGCAACCGCCAGTCGGCGCTGCGCACGGCCAGGGACTCCTCGTACCGGTCCGCCGCGATCCCGCCGTCGCCCCTGGCCTCGTACAACTCCATGGCGAGCCGGCCCCGGACCACGTAAGAGGCAAGCGGGGAACGGTGGTTGTGGATGTCCTCCCTGCCGATCGCCGTCGCACCGGGATGCCACAGATGGGCGCGCAGCATGTGGCGGGGGCCGCCGTCGATCAGCAACAGCTTGTCGAAGCCCAGGACATGACGGTACGACAGCTCGGCGCAGGCCTCCGGATCGCCTTCGCCGGAGGCGAGTTCGGCCACCAGCTCCAACAGGCGGTCGGGGGAGCCCAGTTCGGCGATCACCGCACGGGCCGCGGTCACCGTGTCGTGGTCGGACAGCTCGCCGTCCAGAGCCTCGGTCAGCAGCCGTCGCGTCGCCAGGATCTGCCGACCACCCATGCACTCACTCCCCAACTCCGGTTCACACCGGCCTCGTTCGAGTGTCCGGCTGATACATCCATACGGCATGTGCCCGCAGCGCCGATAGGCCTTGATAGGTCATCCAGATGGGCTGGCGCAGTTCCTCCGTCGTCGTGAACGTGGACCCGTCCCGGCTCCAGGACCAGATGCCGTCGGTCTGCGCCGCCCACACCGCGGCCGCCGCTCCGTCCAGCCGCTCCCGCCAGGCGTCCTCGACGCCGTCCTGCCGTGCGATCTCCTGGGCGCCCGGGGTGAGCAGCGCGCGCACGATCCAACTCGCGGTGAAATGCCGTACGTTCAGCACCTCGTGGTGCGAGGAGTCGTCCGGGTGGCGTCGGCGCACCTCCTCCCGCAGGTTCGCCAGATCGGCGCAGGTGTCGTGCGCGGTCGCCGGGCAGGCCAGCAGCCAGCGCACCCCGTCCTCGCGCGCCGAACGCTCGACGGGCCCCTCGCCCAGCACGCGGGCCGCCCGGTCCAGGGCGACCACGGCCTGCGCGGTGTGCACGGCGGAGGGCTGGGCGGGGTGCGCGGCCCAGGGCAGCGGCGAGAGACGGTGACTCCAGCAACGGCGGTGCTGGCGCTGCGGGTCGGAGAGCGCGCCGTCGATCAGGGCGCCGCGCAGCACGGGAAGCGTCGGCGCGTCGGGTGCCGCGCGCAGCAGCCCTCTCATCACGGTGGTGACGACATGGGTCAACGCCCGCCCCGTACCGTCGAGTTCGCGGGTGAACCCGGCCTCGCAGCGCGCCACCTCGTCCGCCAGCCGCTCCCGGGACGCCCCGGCCCGGGCCAGCGCGCCCAGCACCATGGCGGTCACCTCGGGGCGGGCCACGGACCCCTGTGATCGCGCCGACCAGCCGCCGCCCGGCAGCCGCAACCGCCACAGCGTGTCGATGAGATCGCCGGTGTGCAGCCGTCCGTCCGGCACGCCCAGGTCCAGCACGATGTGCAGCCCGTACGCCGTGGCCAGCGAGGTCGGCCGGGCCGGACCGTCGAACTCCTGGAGGGAGTGCGGCCACCCGACGAGACGGCCGCGCACCGGGTCGTCGACCACGGCGACCTGGGCGGCGAGGGTGCCGTATGCGGAAGTGAACACCTGCGGCAGCGGGCCCGGGGCGTTCGACGCGAAGGGAGCGGGCGCGGTGAGCTGCGCGGGTCCGGTCGTCCGGGCCCGGAGCAGGGCCGCCGCCAGCCAGGTCATCCCGGCCGTGGCGAATCCGCTCAGCCCGGAGATCAGATACTTGGCCGGCTCCCCGTCGATCGAGTCGGGCAGCACCCCGAACAGGAACTGGAACACCGCGTATCCGGCGGCCACACACCCGAACCGGCCGAGCCAGCTCACGAAGCGGGTCGGAGTGCTTCCTCCGGGAGCCGCCGGACCGGGCGGCCCCGGCGCTCTCAAGGGACCGCGTCCCAGCTGCTGTTGAGACAAGGCGCGCTCCCTCCCCCCGGGGTGGCACGTGACGTTCGCGAAGCTTCCAGTCTAAGTGGTCAGCGATACACCTGGGGCGCGGACCTGAACCGGCGTCTCCGTCAGCCCACTTCGACCTCGCGCGGCCAGTGCGTCAGCGCCACGTGCAGCGCGTCGACCGCACGCTCCCACGACCGCTGCACGTCACGGGGCGCACCGAAGCCGCCGGTCGACTCCAGGGCGCAGTAGCCGTGGAACGTACTGCGCAACAGCCGTACGGCGTCGGTGAGATCGGGTTCCTCCAGGCCGTAGGCGCGCAGCACGCCGTAGGTGATCTCGGCGGTGCGGCGCAGGGCGGGGGAGCCGGCGATGAGGGACTGGTCGATGCGGATCTGGGTGGCCGCGTACCGGCCCGGGTGTTCCAGGGCATAGGCGCGGTACGCGTCGGCGAAGGCGGAGAGCGCCTCCCGGCCCGCGCGGCCGGCGACCGCGACGGCGATCCGGTCGATCAGCTCGCCGCCCGCGAGGAACGCGACCCGCGTGCGCAGGTCCTGGAGGTTCCTGACGTGCGAGTACAGGCTCGCGTCCTTCACGCCGAAGCCGCGGGCCAGGGCGGACAGGCTGACGTTCTCGAAGCCGACCTCGTCGGCGAGGTCGGCGGCGGCCGCCACGACACGGTCGGCGGTCAGTCCCGCGCGCGCCACGGCGCACCACCTCTCCTCTGACCTGCGGTAACTGGAGACCCTAGGACGATAGCCAATAACAAGAGGGGTGTCCGGCGCGTTTCCGCACCGCCCCGCCGGACTCCGGCACCAGACTTGCCCACCATGGACGACGACTCCGGCACCCCCGCCCCCACCGGCCTTCGCGCCACCGCACTCCTCGGCCGCCCCAAACTGTGGCTCATCCCCACCGTGCTCACCGCCCTGCTCGCATTCCTGCTGTCCCTCCTCTACATGGGCGGCATCGTCAACCCCAACCGCGAACTGCACGACCTGCCCATCGCCCTCGTCAACAGCGACACCGGCAAACCGCTCACCGGCCGGCGGCAGAACCTGGGCACCCAGATCACCCACTCCATCGTGACCAACACCGGTAGCCGCGCGGCCGGTTGGCGCCAGCTCACCCGGGCCCAGGCCCAGGACGAACTGGACGCGGGCAAGGTCTACGGCGCCCTGGTCATCCCCGCCGACTTCACGAACTCCGTCGCCGCGCTGATCACCACGAACGCCACCACCCGCCCGACGATCACCGTGCTGACCAACCCCGGCAAGGGCAGCCTCGGCTCTTCCCTCGCGAGCAAGATCAGCACGACCGCGGCCCAGCAGGCATCCCTGACCATCGGCAAGCAGCTCACGGCGGCCACCGCCTCCGCGAAGCCCGACTCCACGACGAAGCTGCTTCTCGCCGACCCCGTCGCCGTCACCACCCAGGTCGGCCACCCCATCGGCGACAACAGCGGCATCGGCCTGACCGCCTTCTACTACACCCTGCTGCTGGTCCTGGCCGGTTTCATGGGCGGCAACGTCATCAGCAATGGCGTCGACACCGGCCTCGGCTACGCCGACAACGAGATCGGCCCCTGGCACACGCGCCGCCCGACCGTCCCCATCAACCGCACCCAGACGCTGCTCCTGAAGATGCTCATGACGGCCGGAATCACCCTCCTCAGCGTCTCCCTGATCATGCTCGCCAGCGTCAGCATCCTCGGCATGGACGCGACCCACATCCCGCTCCTGTGGATCTACTCCTACTGCGCGGCCCTCGCCGTCGGCCTCGGCGTCCAGGCCATCAACGCCGCGTTCGGGGGGATCGGCCAGCTGGTCTCCATGTTCGTGTTCATCGTCCTGGGCCTGCCGTCCTCCGGCGCCACCGTCCCCCTCCAGGCCGTCCCCGGCTTCTACCGCTTCCTCTCCCACTTCGAGCCCATGCGGCAACTCAGCGACGGAGTAAGGGCGATCCTCTACTTCGACGCCCGCGGCGACGCGGGCCTCACGCGCGCGTGGACCATGATCGGGATCGGTACGGCGATCGGCCTGCTCTTCGGGTTCGCGATGGTCCAGTACTACGACAGGAAGGGCCACAAGCGCCTGACGCCGCAGCCCGCTTGAGGCAGCCGATTGCCAACTGCCAACTGCCGTAGGGGATCTGAAGGGGAGATCTGAAGAGGATCTGAGAGTTGACTCTCAGGCTCTCTGAGAGAACACTCTCAGACCATGGATTCCGGCAACCGTTTCGGTGACTTAGAGATATCCGACCCGAAGGCCATGCGCGCGCTGGCGCACCCCGTACGGCTCGCGATCCTCGAACGCCTCCAGCGCCACGGCCCCGCCACCGCCTCCCGGCTCTCACCGCACGTGGGCGCCACCCCGTCCGTGACCAGCTGGCATCTGCGCCATCTCGCCGGCTTCGGCCTGGTCCGCGACGCCGAGGGCGGGACGGACCGGCGGGAGCGGCGCTGGGCGGCGGTGGCGCGGGGCTTCCGGTTCGAGGCGCCGGAGGACGAGGAGGGGCGGTCGGCGGCGCAGGTGCTGACCGGTGAGTTGTTCGCGCGCAACGCCGACCTGCCCCTGCGCTGGCTCATGGACACGGCGCCCGAACTGGAGCCGGAGTGGACCAGGCTCGCCGGGGCGAACAACACGCGGATCGTGGTGACGGCGGATGAACTGGCCGCGCTGAAGGACGCGTTGGAGGAACTGATCGCGCCGTACGTCGTCCGGGAACCGGACCGACGCCCCTCGGACGGCCGGAGTGTCCGCCTGCTGATGTACGCCCTGCCGGAGGGCCCCGGCCCCCGCCCCGGGAACGAAGACAGCGAGACCACGGACATACCGGAGTGAAGGGCCGACGGACCACTCGGCCCCCGCGACCCTCACAGCCCCCGCGAACCTCCCGGTCTCCTCGGCCCGCGCCGGACTCGCTGTGGCGGGACCGCCGTTTCGTACGGTTCTGGAGCGGCCAGTCCGTCTCCCAGTTCGGCGACCGGATCTCCGAACTGGCCTTGCCCCTCATGGCGGTTGGCGCGCTGCACGCCTCCGCGAACCAGGTCGCCCTGCTGACCGCGCTGGTCTGGACGCCGAACCTCCTGGGCCTGTTCCTGGGAGCCTGGGTGGACCACCGCCCCGCCAAACGCCGGCTGATGCTGCTCGCCGACCTGATCCGGGCCGCCGTACTGCTGTCGCTCCCGATCGCCTACGCCCTCGACACGGTGACGCTCGGCCAGCTGTACACGGTGGCCGTGCTGACCGGCACGGCGGCGGTCGTCTTCAACACGGCGTACTCGTCCTTCTTCGCCCACCTCGTACCGCCGGAGTCGTACGTCGAGGCGAACAGCAAGCTCAGCGCGAGCAGATCGGTGTCCTTCATCGCCGGCCCGGCGGTCGGCGGAGGCCTGGTCCAGGCGCTGACGGCGCCGGTCGCGGTGATCGCGGACGCGCTGTCGTTCGTGGCGTCGGCGATCCTGGTGGGCCGCACGCGAGTCGACGAACCAGTTCCTACGGTGTCGGCCGGCCCTTCGCTGCTACGACGCGCGAGGGAGGGCCTGACCTTCGTGATCCACGAGCCCGTGATGCGCGCGGGCCTCCTCTGCGCCACGACCGTCAACTTCTTCACGTTCCTGTCGGGCACGGGCCTGCTCGTGCTGTTCGCCGACCGGGTGCTCCAACTGTCGCCCGGCGCCATCGGGTTGGCGTTCGGGGTGGGCGCGACGGGCGGCCTCCTGGGCGCGGTGGCATCCCCCGCGATCGCCCGCCGGATCGGCATCGGCCGCAGCATCGTCGTCGGAGCCGTCCTGTTCCCGGCCCCGTTCGCCCTCATCGCGGCGGCAACTGGCCCTGCCTGGACCCGTCTTGGGTTCCTCGGCACAGCCGAGTTCCTCTCCGCCTTCGGCGTCATGCTCTTCGACGTCAACCTCAACTCCCTCCAGACGTCCGTGGTCCCGGACGCCCTCCGCAGCCGCGTGGCCGGCGCCTACAGCACGGTCAACTACGGGGTACGTCCACTGGGCGCGCTGATCGGCGGCGAACTCGCCACGCTGGCAGGCCTGAGAGTGACCCTGACGGTCGCGGCGGTCGGGGGAGCGATGTCGGCGCTGTGGTTGTTGGCTTCGCCGATACCGGGGATACGGGAGTTGGGGCGGTCCGGCCGGTCCTGAGCGGCTCGCGCGCGCACGCCCAGGACCGGGCCCGTCAGCCGATGAGCTTGATCAGCCCGCGCAGAGCGCCACGTTCACCGTGTCGCCCTTGACCACGATCTTCGGGCTGTGGGGAGTGAGCTCGACAACCGTGCCCGACTTGCAGCCGGGGCTCTGCGCCTTGACGACCGTGCCGAGCTTCAGCTGCGCCTTGAGGAACTGCCCCTTGGCCGTGGCCAGGTCCCAGCCGGTGAGATCGACCGCGATGGGCTCCTTCGTGAGGCCGCCCAACAGGAAGGTGGCCTTGCTGTGGTCCACGGTGGTGGTGGCGGGCTTCGCCGCCGTCTGCGAGGCGCCGCCGGTCATGGAGGCCAGTGCCGTGCCGCCGCCCGCCACGATCAGGGCGGTGGCGACACCGGCGATGATCGAGGCGCGCCTGCGGCGGTTGCGGTGGACAATGCCGGCCGTGTCGAAGGACGGAGTGGCGGTGGAGTGCGCGAAGTTGTTCATGGCGTTGATCAGTTCCTCTTCGAAAGGTGTGCAGCCGGAGGACCGCGGGTCGTACGAGCTCATCGCGTTCCTTCCGTGAGCTGCTTCGGTGAAGGGGTGGAGAGTGCGGGAAACTGGCTTCTCAACCGGTCGATTCCACGGGCCAGTTGGGAACGGACGGTGCTCGGCGAGATCTTCAGGTCGGCCGCTATCTCGGCGTCGGACAGATCGTGGAAGTACCGCAGCACCACCACCGTCCGCATCCGCATGGGCAGTTGCTGAAGAGCACGCACCAACTGGTCCCGGCTGTCGATCCGTCCGTACTCGTCGCCCGGCGCGGCCGGGTCGCCGTCCACCGGGTGCTGAGCCGTACGGCGGAACCTTCGCCAACGGTCGTTGGCAAGATTGACCATGATCCGCCGTACGTACGCGTCCGGGGCGTCCTTGACGCTGATCGTGCGCCACTTGCGGCAGGCCCGCTCCAGGGTCTCCTGGACCAGGTCCTCCGCCGCGTCGCGGCTGCCCGTCAGGACGAGTGCGCCCCGGAACAGCGCGGCCGACCGGGCGGCGACGAATCCATGGAAGTCACCCTCCGCCGACTCGGCACCGCCGCGCCCCCTGCCCGCTGCCCACTTGGCTGCCAGTTCCACACGCCCCTCCCTTCCTGTCACCCCTCCTCGACGGGAAAGCCCATGGATCTGCTGCACGACCTCTACGTGACCTGGGTCACGCCATCGACGCCCTCCCCGCCACGGCCAACGACGCCAACGCCACCCGCAGACTCGTCGCCTCCGCGAGCAGGCGCGCCATCCAACTCCCCTGTGTGGAGCCGAAGATGACGAAGACCAGGCAGGCGGCGAGTCGGGCCCGTAAGTCGGACGGGGCCGCGGTCGCGGTCACCCGTTCACCCCCGTGTAGTGGCCCAGGCTCCAGCGCCACAGCAGCCGCGCCCCGAGATACGCCAGTACGCCCACGAGCGGTGAGCCCGCCGCCAGCCAGTACGGGACGCCGGTGTCGTGGCCGTGCCCGGTCAGTACGGCGGCCGGGAGGTAGGCGACGAACGCGAGCGGAAGGGCGTAGGTGAGGAAGCCGCCCACCGCCCGGGGCAGGACGTTGAGCGGGTAGCTGCCGAAGGTGCCGAGGAGGTCCTCCAGCCAGCGACTCCAGTAGTCCGCGGACGGGAAGCGGAGGGAGGCGCTGCCCACGGCCGTGAAGAGGGCAGCCTCCAGGAGCATGCCGCCCAGGAGCGCGGCGATCAGATACGCGGTGCGGCCGGCCGTCCAGTCCAGGTGGCTGCGGCTGAGCGCGCCGATCATCAGGCCGGTCGCCACCGTGAGGTCGCCGATCGCGTTGGTGGGGAAGTACTCCAGTTGGACCTGGCGGTGGACCGGCATCGGGCGCACCAAGTAGATGTCGATGCGGCCCTCTTGGATGTACCGGCCGATGCCGTGCATACGGCCCAGGAACAGCACCATCAGGCCGTGCGCCAGCATCCGTGTCGCCGGGATCAGCAGCACGTCCGAGCTGTCCCAGCCGCCCATGCCGGCGAACCGGGTGAGCAGCACCGTCGCGAACACGATCACCGACACCTGCCAGATCGCGCCGATCGCGATCATCAGCAAGAACTCGGTGCGGTACTCCAGTTGGGCACGGAAGTTGAGGCGCGTGATACGCCACACGATCCGGACGGCTTTCACGGACATCAACCTCCTTGCGAGACGACCCGGCGGGCGGCGCGCCGCCACAGGAACCGGGTGAACAGGGACAGGGACGCCACCCACACGGCCTGCAGGGCGAGTTGGGCCCCCGCGTCGGACAACGGGACACGGCCCACATAGATCGACAGCGGCACACTGAGCGTCGCCTGGAACGGCAGGAAGCGGCTCATCGTGATGAACCAGTCCGGGAAGAACCACAGCGGCGCGTACACCCCGGACAGCAGGTTCTGCGCGAAGATCAGGATGAGCATCGCGGCGCCGTTGCGGAGCGTCCAGAAGCACAACTGGTCGATGACGAGCATGACGTAGTAGAGGACGAGCTGGCCCAGCAGCATGCTCAGCGCGAACACCCCTGCCACGGCAGGTGACTTGGGTGGGTCCACGACCCCGGCCGCGAGGCAGACGACGTAGCCCGTCAGTGCCCAGGCCAGTCCGTACATCTGCTCGCCGAACGCCCGCAGCGCGTAGTAGCGCTGCGGCGGCAGCGGGCGCAGGTACCAGTAGATGATCGTGCCGAAGTGCATGTGCTGAAGGACCGTGTCCCGGCCCGCGTACTGGTCCAACTCCCGTAGCCGGGAGGCCAGTACGGCCAGCACGGCGTACGTCACCGCCTGGTCGCGGGTGAGTCCGGCGGTGGCGCCGGTGTGGGAGTACAGGCCGCGCCACAGGGACGCCACCAGGACCACCTGCACGGTCAGGCGGAGCAGGGCGGCCGTGATGCGGGGCGGGGCGAGCAGTTCGCCGAGCGGGGTGACGCGGGCGGCGCGCCAGGCGTGCAGGGCGGCCATGTCAGGCCTCCTTGGCCGGCGGTCCGGCCTGGACGTAGGCAGCCCGCATCACGTCCTCCAACTCGGCCTCGTCCATGGCGACTTCGGTCACCTCGTACCGCTCGATGACCTGCTTCAGCGCCTGGTTGACGGTCGGCCCCTCGGCTCCGTCCGGGCCGAAGACCACCTGCGGGCCGTCCCGCCGCACCAGGGCGATGCCCGGCAGAGGTGCGACCTCGGCGTGCGCGTCGGCGAGGGTCGCGCGGATCTGCCAGGTCGAGCCGAATGTACGGCGGATCTCGTCGAGGGTGCCGTCCAGGACCAGCCGGCCGTGGTTGATGAGGACGACCCGCTCGGCAAGCCGGGCGACCTCCGTCATGTCGTGCGTGGTCAGCAGGACCGTACGGCCGCGCTCCTCCACCTGGTGCCGCAGGAACTCCCGCACCTGCTCCTTCACGACCACGTCCATGCCGATGGTCGGCTCGTCGAGGAAGACGACCGGCGGGTCGTGCAGCAGGGCGGCGGCCAGGTCGCAGCGCACCCGCTGGCCGAGGGAGAGATGGCGGACCCGGGTGTCCCAGAAGGCGGACAGTTCGAGAATGTCGTCGAACTCCCGCAGCCGGGCCGCGTGTTGGGCCTTCGGTACCTCGTAGATGTCCCGGAGGATCGCGAACGACTCGCGCACCGGCAGGTCCCACCACAGCTGGGTCCGCTGCCCGAACACCGCCCCGATGTTACGGGCGTTGCGCTCCCGCTCCTCGTACGGCACCACCCCTGCGACCCGGGCCTCGCCTGAGGTGGGCCGGAGGATGCCCGTGAGGATCTTGATGGTGGTGGATTTGCCGGCGCCGTTCGGGCCGAGCAGGGCGAGGAGTTCGCCCGGGGCGACGTCGAAGGTGACATCGGAGACGGCGTGCTTGGGCACGCGATCCGGGTTGACGAGAGAGCGCAGACCGCCGACGAGACCCGGCCGCCGGACGGTCGTGTGGAAGGTGCGGGACAGACCCCTCACCTCGATGCTGCTCGCGCTCACTGGATCAGCCTTCGGGTGAGCCGGAACAGAGCGTTCATGACGCGGACCTCCTCGTCAGTCGGATGAGCCGGAGCGTCGCCAGCAGCGACGCGCCCGACAACACGGTCAACAGCCAGGGCACCGCGTGGATCCCGGAGGCCTCGATCCCGACGCCGAGCAGCGGTGGAGCCGCCACCCCGCCGACATTCGAGGCCGCGATCACCCACGCCCCGGCGCGCCTGGCCTGGGGGAGCGCCGTGTTGAGCCACGAAAGCCCCGTCGGAAAAACCGGCGCGATGAACAAGCCAACACCGGCATACGCCACCGGTGCCACTCCTTTAATCAGCGTCAACAGCAGACACACCGTCATCCCGGCCGCGCACACCGCGAGGATGCGCTCGGGGGCGTAGCGCATCGTGATCGGTACGACGAGGAAGCGGCCCGTCGTCATCATCAGCCAGTACACCGAGGTCGCGGATGCGGCCACGGTCGCGGTGTAGCCGACAGTCTCCAGATGCGTGGGCTCCCAGCCACCGACGCCCGCCTCCACGGCCACATTGAGGATGTAGAGGACGAGGAAGCCGACGAGGACGCGGGACAGGCCCAGGCTTCTGCTTTCCGTCATCACTGGTGGAGCGTCAGATACACGTGTACGTACGCCACTTGAGCCCAGCAACACCAGCATGGCCGCGAGCACCGCGCACGCTCCGAACGCGTACGGGTAGTCGTCCGGGCCGAGCCAGGCCACGACCGCCGGGCCGAGCACCGCGCCGATGCCGAAGTGCGCGTTGAGCACGTTCAGCATGGCGGTGGATCGGTCGCCGAAGCCCACGGCGAAGAGCTGGTTGAGGCCGTAGTCGATCCCGCCGAAGCCGAGGCCGCCGAGGAACGCGGCGGCGAGGGCGAGGGGCCAGTCCGGCGCGAGTGCGAAACCCGCGCCGCCCGCCGCCATCAGGCCGTAACTCCATGCCAGCAGCGCCCTGTTGCTGATCCGGGAGTGGATCGCGTTGAAGGCGAGGACACCGGCGACCCCGCCCGCGAAGTGCAGGCTCAGGCCGAGGGCGGCGGTTGAGGGGGACAGGCCGAACTCGTGGCGCAGGCCCGGGATCGCGGGGCCGTAGAGGGCCTGGAGCATGCCGATGAGGATGAAGCCGACGCAGGACGCGACCGCGGCCGGCCGGCTGAAGAGCCGGTCGGCCGCAGGCGATTTCATGACTGTCTCAGTCAACTGGTCTCCGGGATTTCCGAGAACACGGATTCCGAGAACACGGATTCCGAGAACACGGATTCCGAGAACACGAAGGAGAACTCGGTGGGTTGGGCCTTCAGGAAGTACTGCGGAAGCGGGCCCGGGCCGCAGGACTGCGAGCCGATGCCGTGCTGGCCGTGGTCGAGGTTCACCCACACCGTGTCGCCCGGGGTGAGGTCGGTGCGGTGTTCGGCCGTGTCCAACCGCTCAGTCGTCCAGCGGCGGGCGGTGAACCAGAACTCCGGGTCGCCGTCGATCCGCAGGCCGCCCAGTTCCGCCCAACGGACGTCGGGGCGGGCGCCGTTCTCCTGCGGGCGGACGTAGGGGGTCTGGAGATCGTCGACCGTGGACTCCCAACGGCCCAGCAGTGACGCCGACTTGGTGTCGGGGTATCCCTCGCCGGGACCGCCGCCGAACCACCGCACCCGGTCGGCACTCGCGTCGATTCCGAACCGGATGCCCAGCCTCGGCAGCGGGACCGTCCAGTTGCCCTCGGGCGCCACGGACACCGTCAGCCGCAGGCGTGAACCGTCGGAGGTCCAGCGGTACACCGTGGCGAGGCCCATCTCCCAGGCCGCGGGCGCCACCCGGGTGCGTACGGTCAGCGCGTCCTCGCTCAACTCCACGCCGTCCAGGCGGTGTCGCATGCGGTGCAGGCCGAACTTGCGCCAGAGCAGACCGAATCGGACGTCCGTCTGCCAGGACGCGCCGTCGTCGTTGTCGGTGGGCGCCCGCCATACGTCGAGGCGGAGACCGGTGACGTCGACCGCGCCGATCGTCTTCAACTCCCCGGTACGGGCGTCGAAGGTGGCAGGGCCGAGCGTGATCCGCCGCTCCCCGGGCACGGGCGCGGCGAGGGCGGAGACGGACGGCAACGGGCGTGCCGCGACCGGGAATTGGCCCCAGCCGATGACATGGCCGGCGGGACCCCACGCGGTGTCGGCCGCCAGCAACGCCCTTACGGTCCACTGCGATTCGGCGCCGTCGGACCCTGCGGGCGGCTCGGGCAGCTTCACGTCGGCCGACTCGCCGGGGGCGAGTGAGGGCACCGTCAGGGTGCCCGCCTCAACTGTCTCGCCGTCCACTTGGTACGACCACGCGAAGGCCAGGGCGGACAGGTCGGCGAAGTCGTACGCGTTGGTGATGCGTACGGTGCCGTCCGCGCCGTCGCCCGTGATCCGGACCGGCTCGACCACCTTCTTGTACTCGACCAGGCCGGGGGAGGGGGTGCGGTCCGGGAAGACCAGACCGTCGCAGACGAAGTTCCCGTCGTGCAGCTCCTCGCCGAAGTCACCGCCGTACGCGAAGCCGAACCGCTCGTCCTTGATGCCGTGGTCGATCCACTCCCAGACGAAACCGCCCTGGAGCCGGTCGTACGACTCGAAGAGGCGCTGGTAGTCGGCGAGTCCGCCGGGGCCGTTGCCCATGGCGTGGGCGTACTCGCAGAGGATGAAGGGGAGTTGACGACGCCTGTGGGTGCCGCCGTCCAGGCCCTGGCCGATCCGCTCGACCTCGGCGTGGTCGGCGTACATCCGTGAATAGACGTCCGTGTCACGGCAGTTGATGTCGCCCTCGTAGTGCACGAGCCGTGAGCGGTCCCGGCCGTGGATCCACTCGGACATGGCCGTGAGACCGCGACCGGTGCCGGCCTCGTTGCCCAGCGACCAGATGACGATCGACGGGTGGTTCTTGTCGCGCTCCACCATGCGGGCCGCGCGGTCCAGCAGGGCGGGCGTCCAGCGGTCGTCGTCAACGGGGTTGTCGCGCCAGGCCTGTTCGGTGAAACCGTGGGTCTCCAGGTCGCACTCGTCGATGACCCAGAGGCCGTACTCGTCGCACAGGTCCAGGAAGTCGGGGTGCGGTGGGTAGTGCGAGGTGCGGACGGCGTTGATGTTGTGCCGCTTCATCAGCAGCACGTCCTCGCGCATGGTCTCCAGGTCGAGGGCGCGGCCCTTCTCCGGGTGCCACTCGTGGCGGTTGACGCCCTTGAAGAGGAGCGCCTTCCCGTTGACCTTGATCAGGCCGTCGGAGAGTTCGACGGTGCGGAAGCCGACGCGGAGGGGGACACGTTCGCCCTCCGTGGTGAGCAACCCGTCGTACAGGTACGGGGTTTCGGCCGTCCACGCCCGCACCGGTACGGTGACCGACTCGCCCGTCGCGACATCGATGTCCAGGGCGGGCACGGTGACGCGGCCGTCGACGTCGGAGTCGACGCGGAGAGTGCCCTCGCGGCTGGTGTGGTCGTAGGAGGCGTGCACGAAGAAGTCGAGGGCGCTGCCCGCCGGGCGGTGCAGCAGCGTGACGTCACGGAAGATGCCCGGCAGCCACCACTGGTCCTGGTCCTCCAGGTACGAGCCGGCCGACCACTGGTGGACACGGACGGCCAGGACGTTGCCGGACGGCTTCAGCAGATGCCCGACCGCGAACTCGTGCGGGAGCCGGGAGCCCTTGAACTCGCCGATGTCCGTGCCGTTCAGCCAGACGCGGGCGCAGGACTCCACGCCGTCGAAGCGCAGTACGGCCCCGCCGTCCGAGGGCCACTCGGACGGCAGGTCGAAGGTGCGGAGGTGGTCGCCGGTCGGGTTCTCGGTCGGGACGCGCGGCGGGTCGACCGGGAAGGGGTAGAGGTGGTTGGTGTAGATGGGGGAGCCGTGCCCTTGCAGGACCCAGTGGCCGGGGACTGTGACCTCGGCCCAGTCCCCGGCGTCGTAGCCCTCCCCGGCGAACGAGTCGTCCTCGGCGTCGGCCGTCGCCGACACACGCAGACGCCAACTGCCGTTCAGTGACAGTGACTTCGCGTCCGAGGACGCGTACCGGGCGCGGGGTGGAAGGGCTCCGCTGCCCGGGGAGACGTCCTCGAGATAGTCGGCGGCGGTGCTGGAAGTCATCGGTCTCCAGGTCGTGAGATGCGGGTGTCAGCCCTTGATGCCGGTCTGCGCGATCCCCTGGACCAGCCAGCGCTGGAGGAAGAGGAACACGAAGACCAGGGGCAGGATGGAAACTGCGGTGGCCATGAAGATGAGATGGAAGTTGACGGTCTGGTTCGTCATGAACGACGACAGGGCGATCTGGACGGTCCAGGAGTCCGGGTCCTGGCCGATGACGAGCGGCCAGAGGAACGCGTTCCAGCCGCTGATGAACGTGATCGTGGCGATCGCCGCGAAGAAGTTCAGCGAGTTGGGCACGACGATCCGCCAGTACGCGCCCCAGTAACCGAGCCCGTCCACGCGTGCCGCCTCCTCCAACTCCTTGGGGAACCCCAGGAAGTACTGCCGGAAGAGGAAGCAGGTGAAACCACTGAAGAGGCCCGGGATGATGAGGCCCCGGTAGGTGTCGACCCAGCCGAGGGACGAGACGAGGACGAAGCTGGGCACGAAGGTGACGGCTGTGGGGACCATCAGGGTCGCCAGGACGGCGTAGAAGACCTTGTTGGAGTGCTTGTAGGGGATGCGGGCCAGGCCGTAGCCGGCCAGCGAGCAGATCAGGAGTGTGCCCACGGTCATCAGGACGGCGACGACCGTGGAGTTCCACAGGGAGCGGCCGAACTGGACGGTCTGGTCGTCGAACAGTTCGGAGATGTTGCCCCACTGGAAGGAGGGGAGCAGCTTCCAGTTCTCGCCGGTGATCTCCGGGTCCGTGGAGAGGGCGTTGCGGACGATCAGGTAGAAGGGGAGCAGGAAGAGCAGGGCGGCGACGCCGACGGCGAGGTACAGGCCGGTGTTGCCGAGGATGCCGCCGCGCTTCTTGCGGTTCTTGCCCATCTGCGGTGCGGTGGTGGTCACTTGGCCTCCTCCCCCCTTCCGAAGCCCATGATCCTGCCCTGGGCGAGGGTGACGACGCAGATCAGCAGGGACAGGATGACCGCGCCCGCGCTGCCGGCGCCGTAGTCCTGGCTGGTGCCGAGGGCCGTCTTGTAGAGCTCCATGAGCGGGGTCTGGGCCCAAGTCGCCTTGGTTCCGATGATGTTGAAGAACTCGTCGAACGCCTGGTAGGCGGCGATGAGCAGCAGCAGGATCACCGCTGTCGAGGTGGCGCGGAGTTGGGGCAGCGTGATGTACCGGAAGGTCTGCCAGCCCGGCTTGGCTCCGTCGATGGCGGCGGCCTCGTACAGCTCCGCCGGGATGTTCTGCAGCGCCGCCAGGAACAGGATCATGTAGAAGCCGGCCTGGATCCACAGGCGCAGGCTCACGATGACCAGCCAGTACCAGGGCGGGCTCGGGTTCGCCAGATAGGCGACGTTGTCGACGCCGAACCAGCCGAGGACGGTGTTCATCAGACCGAAGCGGACGCCGCTGAAGATGGACATCTTCCAGATCAGCGCGGCGGCGACGTACGAGACGGCGGTCGGCAGGAAGAACACCGACCGGAAGAACGCCCGCATGAACCGCAGTTGGTTCACCAGCAGCGCCAGGCCCAGCGACAGTGCCCATGTGGTCGGCACGATGAACGCGGCGAACACCGTGAACGTCAGCAGCGAATCAGGGAAGTTGCTGTTGGTCAGGATCTGCTTGTAGTTGTCGAAGCCGATGAAATGGCTCGGCGTGACGGTGTAGCGGGCGTCGAAGAAGCTGAGCCAGATGCTCCATCCGATGGGGACGAAGACGAAGATCACCAGGCCGATGAGGAACGGGCCGGTGAAGAGCCAGAAGTTCAGGGTGGCGTTGCCCCGCAGCCCCCGCCGCGGCCGGGCCCGGGAGGCCTTGGCCGTGGCGGGCTGCGCGACCCCGCGTGTGGTGGTGGTCGACATCTCGGGTTCCGTCCGCCGGCCTATCCGAACAGCTTCTTGAGCTCGACGTCGACCTTTTTGTCGCAGGCGTCGAGCGCGGCTTCCGGGTTGCCGTTCTTGCGGACGGAGTTCGCGATCACGTCACCGAACGCGGTGAGCATGGTCTGGTCGAAGCCGATGTTGTCGAAGTGGCCGTAGTCGGTGAAGAGCTTGACGCCCTCGGCGGGCAGGCCGGACTTGAGCTCGGTGGCCTCGTTGGCGATCGAGGTGCGCGGCGGGATGTGGAAGCCGTAGGACAGCGCCCAGTCCTCCTGGTACTTCTTCTGGTCGATCCACAGCCACTTGACGTATTCCTTGGCCGCCTCGACGTTCGCGCCCTTGGCGTTGACGAACATCGACCAACCGCCGTTGTAGACCGACTGCCTGCCGCTGCTGCCGATGCTCGGGAAGGGGAAGACGCCCAGGTCGTCGCCGAGTGCCTTCTGCATCGCCGGCATGGACCACATGCCGCCCCACTGGATGGCACAGAGGCCCTGGTCGAGCGAGGACGGATCCCAGAAGTCGGTCGGCGCGTCCAGCAGTACGTGCCCGCTGGTGAACAACTGACGGAGTTGCTTGAGGCCCTGGACGACCCCGTCCGTGTGGTAGGCGATCTGGTTGCTCGCGTCGAGGGTGTCGGCGCCGGCCGACCAGATCACGTTGTTCTGGACGGCGGTGAAGTCGTTGCCGAGGAAGGCACCCTTGACCTTGCCGGTGGTGAGCTTGGCGGCGGCCTCCAGCAGCTCGTCGAGCGTGGTCGGCACCTCGACCTTGGCCTTCTCCAGCATCGACTTGCGGTAGTAGAAGAACTGCGGGTCGTCGATCATCCGGATGCCGTAGATCTTGCCGTCGACCGTGTGCGACTTGATGTCGGCCGGGTTGAAGTCGTCCTTGACCGGATCGATGATGTCGCTGAGGTCGGCCACCTGACCGCTCTTGACCAGCTGCAGCTGCGGGTGGAACTCGAAGACGTCCGGTGCCTGCTTGGTGAGCAGGGACGAGAAGAGCTTGGCCTCGAAGTTGGTGCCGGTGATCCAGTTGGTGGTCACGTTGGCCTTCGAGTACGCCTTCGCGTACTTCTTGATCGCCTGCTCGGTCCCCGCCTCGCCGTAGGCGTGGAAGTACTGGACGAGCTGCTTGCCCGAACCGGAGCCCCCGCCCCGCCCGTTGTTGCCGCCACAAGCGGCCAGCGTGCCCGCGGCGGCCATCCCCGCGGCCGCCCGGAATATCGATCGGCGGGACCAGTTGCTGTTGCTCATTGCCGACATGGTGACGTCCTTGTCTCTCGCGCGGCTGCGGCTCCACGGCTCGGCGGCACGTGGCCCAAATCGAGGTGCGGTGCGGGACGTTAACCTTCGCCTAAGCCTTCGGCAAGGGGTTGGACGAAGGCTGTTCGAAGCGTTGTGTAGCGTTCGGGATACCGGACGTGACGAAGGTGCGGACCGCCGTCGAGGCGGCCCGCACCACGCGTTCAGGTGGTCATTACACCTTTGACCAGGCCTCGTTGGCCCCGCCGTTGCAGCTGTAGAGGATCACTTCGCTGCCGTCGGCGGTCGCCTGCCCGCTCACGTCGAGGCATTTCCCGGACGCCTCGCTGAGGATCTGGCCGTTGCCGTTCAGCAGCCATCGCTGGCCGGGATCACCCGTGAAGTCGGCGGAGGTCGTCAGCCCCGAACTCCCCACCGTCAGATACCCGTTGGCGCTCTTCAGGCCGCCCTTCGCGTCGTACGACCACACCTGCTCGGCCCCGCCCGTGCAGGTGCCGAGCGCGGCACCCGAGGTGTCCGCCGTCAGGCACTTGCCGGACTGTCTGCCCTGGAGGGCGCCGGTCACGGCCGAACTCCCGTGTCCCTTACGGTCCTTCTGGTCGAAGACGTACGTCGTGATCGAGCGGGCGGCGAGGGTCGTGGACACCGTGGAGCCGCTGACGTCCGGCTCGGCGACCTTCGCCCAGTTCTCCGTGGCCGACGTCCGTACGGCCTGCGTCGCGCGCACCGGCGTCCTGTTGTTGAAGTGCAGGTTCAGCGAAGTGTCCGTCGCGTTCTGGTTGTTGACCACGACGACCCACTTGCCGTCCCGGTCGTACGAGCTCACCTCGACACCGCTCGGCGCTCCCGTCACGTTGTGCGCGACCGAGCCCGGTGTGACGAACTTGCTGTACTGGCCGAGCGCGTAGTACCGCTTGGTGAAGTACAGCGACTGGTTGCCGTTCGTCGCGTAGTCGGGGTCGTAGTAGATCAGCCCGTCGTTCCAGCCGACGTCGTTGCGCGCGGCCGGGTCCGTGCCGTAGCCGCTGGCGAGGGCCACCCACCACTGGAACGCCGAGTCGTGCGAGGTCGCGAAGTCCTTGTAGATGATGCGGGACATCAGCAGGGCGTTGTCGATCGTCGGGTCGTACTCCTGGTTCCAGCCCGTGCTGCCCTTGCCGAAGCAGCAGATCTCGGTGGCCCAGGAGGGCTTGCCGACCGTCTTCGCCGTCTCGTAGACATTGCCCAACTGGCCGTCGTTCGGGTTGTTGTACGTGTGATGCGCGAGCTTCGACACGTACTGTGCGGTGTCCGGCTGCGAGATCCACTGCGGGACCTCGGTGGTGAAGCTGACCGTGCTGCTCGACTCGTCGGCGATGATCGAGGTCTTCTGGTGCCGGGCCCGCTGCTCGGCGCCCAACGCCCGCACGATGTCGTCGCGTTGGTCGACGGTGACCTGCATGCCCTCCTGGCCGCAGTCGCCGAAGTCGTTGTTCGGCTCGTTGAAGGGGCTGATGTAGTCGAACTTCGCGCCCTGCCGGGCGAAGTGCGCGGTGACGTCGGCGATGTACTTCGCGTAGTCGCTCTCGTTCTCCGGCTTCAACCGGCCGCCGCAGCTCTGCCCGTTGGTCGTCCACTGTGCGGGCGCGCTGTTGACGAACCCGATCAGATCCTGGACACCGTACTTCGCGGCGTACTTGAGGAACGTCCGGCCGCCCTTGTCCTTGCTCCAGTCGTACGTGCCGTCGGCGTTCAGGAAGTCCTGGGCGGCACGAGCCGACGTGGTGACCGCCGCGCCGCCACCGCCGATGTTGTAGCGGTACGAGGAGAGGTCCAACCCCTTGGACGAGAAGAGGAGTTGGGCCACCCGGGCCTGGACCGCGGGCGTGAAGTTCTGCAGGTCGTTGACCCACCAGGCGCCGGACGCGCCGATGTTGTCGATGGTCTGGGCCGCGTGGGGAGAGACTTCGGCCGGTGCGACGCCGTCGGCGTTCGCGGGCGGCGCGGAGAGCAGGGCCCCGGTGACAGCGAATGCGGCTGCCGCTGTCGCGAGGATCGATCTCCTGGGGTGGCGGTGAGTCACGTGCATCCCTTCCGTCGTCATGAAGGTGGTGCGATACGGCTCCTTGCGGGGGTGGTGCGCTTACCTGGCTGTGCCTTTTTGTGCGAGGGCGCCCAAGTCGGTGTCGAGGGCACGACTGTGCTCAGCCCTTCGGGCCTCCGCGCGCTCGTGCCCTCGACACCGACGCGCCCCGCTGCCCGGCCGACTGAAGTGCCCCTTCCAGCGCGAACGTTGCCGCGCCCAGGCACGCCGGGTCGGTGAGGATGGGGGAGAGGACGATCCGGGTGGCGGCGAACGGCCGCCTGAGCGCGTGCCGTTGGACGGCCTCGCGCACCTCGTGCAGCAGGGGTTCGCCGAGCCTGCGGGCGACCCAGCTGCTGAGCACGACGACTTCGGGGTTGAGGATGTTGACCAGGTTGGCGATGCCCGCGCCGACGTAACGGGCCGTCTCCCGGACGACCTTGAGGGCCACGGGGTCGTTCGCGTCCACGCCGTGGGCCAGGGCGTCGATGGTGGCCGTCTGGTCCTCGGGGTGCAGCAGCGGGCTGCGCGGGCTCAACTCCCGTAGGTTCAGCATGATTCCGGGCGCGCCGACGTACGCCTCCACACAGCCGTGGTTGCCGCAGCGGCACAACCGCCCGTCCAGGACGAGCGTGGTGTGGCCCCACTCGCCGGCGCTGTTGCTCACCCCCCGGTACAGCGCCCCGCCGAGCGCGAGCCCCGCGCCGACGCCGGTCCCGAGGTTCACCACCACCGCGTCCCCGCGCCCGCGCGCCGCCCCGAACCACATCTCGGCGACCGCGCAGGCCCGCAGCGGGTTGTCCAGGTACAGGGGATAGGCGATCACCTCGGACAACAGGTCGAGCAACGGCACGTCGTGCCAGTCCCAGTTGGGCGCGTACTCCGAGACACCGGTGTCGCGGTCCACCTGCCCCGGCACGCTCACCCCGACGCCCAGCACCCGCGCGCCCTCGATGCCGGCCTGCGCGACCACCGAGCCGACGGCGGCGGCCACATGGCTGACCACCTGTTCCGGCAGGCTCTCACCAGGGCGCATGTCCTCGTCGGCGCGGGCCAGCACGTTCAGTGCCAGGTCGAAGAGTTCGACATGGACGTACGTCTCCGCGATGTCGACGCCGATCAGCGCGGCCCCCGACGCGTTGACCGCCACGAGACCGCGCGGGCGGCCCCCCGCCGAGTCCTCGAAACCGACCTCGGTGATCATCCGCAGGTCGAGCAGTTCACCGACCAGCGTGGCCACCGTCGCCAGGCTCAGCCCGGTGGCGGCGGCCAACTCCTGCCGGGAGGTGGGCGATTCGGCGATGATCTGACGCAGCACCTCATAGCGGTTCGCGGTTCGGATGTCGCGTGATGTGCCGCGCCGTTTCATCGAGCTCCCCTCGCCGGCAAGCACCGGGTGTACGAGTGCTTTTCCTGCCGGGGGTCCGGGGGTTGTCCCCCGGGAAGGCACAGTGCCGGAGCGGTCGCCATCCCTTCCCCCTCGCATCATGCCGAGGCACGACGGCACCGGCGCGCGGCAAGGCTATGGGCAGCGGGCGACGTTCGACAAGGGGTTAGGAAAGGGGCTGTACAAAGTCAGTCACCGAAGACGTCCCGGACGAAGGAGTTGGCGAATTTGCCCTCCGCGTCGAGGTCCCGCGCCAGCGCCGCGAAGTCGCCGAGCCGCGGATAGCGCCCGCGCAGCACCTCCGCCGGAGTGGTGAACACCTTGCCCCAGTGCGGCCGCGCGTCGAAGGCATCCAGTGCCTCCTCCAGCCGCCGCACCACGGGCAGGACCGTCTCCGTGTCCTCGATCCAGGTGAAGTGCAGCGCCACCGTGTCCCGCCCGTACGAGGGGCTCAGCCACTGCGCGTCGGCGGCGACCGTCCGCACTTCGCAGACCTGCAGTACACCGGCGACCGTCTCCCGGATGCCGTCGACCGCATACAGCGCGTCGAGCGCGGCAGACCGCGGCAGCAGATACTCCGACTGCAGCTCCGACCCGCTGCTCGGCGTGAACTCCGCCCGGAAGTGCGGCAGTCGCTCGTGCCACGGCCCCGGCACCCCGAGCTGCTCGGTGGTGTTGACCGCGGGCATCCCCGGCACCGGGTGCAGCGCCTCGGCCGCGGGCGCGGCCCACGGGAAGTCGACCGGTGGCTGGTCGGTGCGCCGCTTCAGCCACACCTGCCCAAAGCCCGGCTCCCGCCAGTCGGTGAACAGACTCACGCTGTACGCCGACGCCGCCACCGTCTCGAAGTCCAGCCCGGCGAGCGGCAGTTCGGTGAAGACGTACTGCTCGACGTCGAAGGCCGGCTCCAGGTCGAGGGTGAGCGAGGTGACGACACCGAGTGCGCCGAGGGAGGTCACGGCGCCGTCGAAGCGGTCGTCGCCGCGCGCGATCGTGACCGTGGAACCGTCCGCCGTCACGATCTCCACCTCACGGACGGCCGACGCGAGCGAGCCGTTGCCGACGCCCGAGCCATGTGTGCCGGTCGCCACCGAACCGGCCACGGAGATGTGCGGCAGGGACGCCATGTTGGGCAGCGCGAGCCCGTGCCCGTCCACCCGGCGGGCCAGCTCCGCGTACCGGACGCCGCCCGACACCCGTACCGTACGGGCCGTCGTGTCCACGTCGAACTCGGGCGGCAGTGCGGCGATCGACAGCAGGGTGCCGTCGGGGCCCGGCTCGGCGATCTCGTTGAAGGAGTGGCCGCTGCCCAGCACCCGTACCCGCGCGCTCTCGGCCACGAGGGTCCTGAGGGCGTCGAGTGTGTGCGGGCGGTGGAGTTCCTTCGCCGCGTAGGTGATGTTGCCGGCCCAGTTGGTGACCGTCTCCGTCATGCCTGTCGTCCCTCCGGGAGCGTGCGTTCGCGTGTTCTGCCCCAGGGGTCGGTGCGCCACAGCCGGGCGTGGATCAGCCCGACCAGGAGGACTCCTGCTGCTGCCGCAGCATAAGTCGGCAGCCGATGTGCCTGCGTATCGGTGTAGTGCCAGCAGACGGCCGCGGCGACGATCAGCACCCAGCCGGAGAGGACGTTGGTGGTGGCGGAGGGGCGGAACGGCCCGGGGCCGAGGCCCTCGCCGGTGCTGCCCATCACGTAGTACGGGAGGCCGTTCCCCGCGCAGAATCCCGCGGCGAGACCGAGGGCAAGCGTACCGATCATGGTGCTCAACTCCTTTGGGGCGGCGTGGTGTTGAGGCCGTTCATGACGAGGTCGACCAGTCGGCGCAGCCGACCGCGGAGCACCTCCGGCGTGCCGTCGGACTGGCCGATGCCGACGGTCGAGGCGAGCAGGAGCGCGGCGGTCTCGCGGGGTTCGGGAGCCTCGGCGAGCAGGTCCACCAGGGCATCGAGCAGCCGGTCCTCGACCGAGGCCAGTCCCATCGCGGCGGCCTCCGCGACCAGCTCCTGCCGGAACCGTGCCTCCGTGACACCGATCACCGTCTCAAGCTTCACCGAGAGCACGCCGTAGACCTGGTCGGCCGGTGTCCCCTCGGCGTCGCGGGCGTGGTGGGCCGCGTCCGTCGTGAGGTCGGTGACACGGGCGGCGACGGCGGCGAAGACGTCCTGCTTGTTCGCGAAGTGCTGGTACAGCGCCGGCCGGGACACGCCCGCGGCCCGCGCGAGGAGTTCCATCGAGGTCTGCCGGAACCCGTACCGGCTGAAGACGTCGACGGCCGCTGTGACGATGTCGTCCCGCTTGCTCATGCTGACAATTCTGACGATAAATGTCAGAGACGTCAATGCTTCGGATTTCGTTGTACCGGCGCCGGATGGATGCGGCATTCGATGGATGTATGGCCTTTGATGTACTGGATCGGTAGTCTCCGGCGGTATGACCGATCGTCTCCCGCAGACCGACCTCACCCGGCACCGCCGCCTCGCCGACCAGGGCAGCCTCGACCGAGCCGACCTGGACGCGATTCTCGACGCCGGTTTCGTCTGTCACCTGGGGGTCGTGATCGAGGGGCGGCCGGTCATCGTACCCACGGTGTACGGGAGGGACGGGCGGCAGCTGTATTTCCACGGGTCCGTCGCGAGTCGTAGCCTCGCGGGCGGTGCCCCCGTGTGCGTCACCGTCACGCACGTCGACGGGCTGGTCCTCGCCCGGTCGGTCTTCGAGCACGGGGTGAACTACCGCAGCGCGATGATCCACGGGGTGCCCCGCAAGGTCACCGACCCGGAGGAGAAGCTGGCCGGCCTGCGCCGCCTCACCGAACACGCGACGCCGGGACAGTGGTCGTACGCCCGACTCCCGAATCGCAAGGAACTCGCCGCGACCACCTTGCTCGCCCTCTCCCTCGACGAGGCGTCGGTCAAGATCCGCACCGGTGGGCCCGACGACGGGGACGGGCCGGACGCCGAGCTGGGCGTGTGGGCGGGAACGCTGCCGCTGACCTCGACCTGGGGCGCGCCCGTGCCGGACCCCCTGCTGCCACCGGGCATCCCGGCACCGGAGCACATCGCGCGCCGCGAGGGAACCGGGCAGGGCTGACCCGGCAACGATCTCTGCCCGGGCCCGGAAGCCCCAACCCCGCCCACCCCCATGCCCTTGGGGGCGCGGGGCTGTGTCGATATGCGGCTCCGCCGCGAGGACGCGCCCAGCCACAACGCACCCGCACCCCGCGACAACCCGAGCCCCCACCCCCGGCCCGGCCGCCCCGCCAAACCCGCCCCAACCGCACCACACCGGCCCCCCGCTCCCCCCGCCCAACCGCCGGAGGCATACCGTGAGGAGTCGTACGCCTGAGCAGGGCGCCTGAGCCGGGAGGAGACACGGGATGGGCAGCCGCACCGCGCTGGTCGAGGATCTGATGGAGCGCTTTCCGGATGTGCCGCGGGAGGCCGTCTTCAAGGAGGACCTGCTGCGCGGGGGTGTCGCCTTCGACCCGTCCGCGCTCAGCGACAACGAGGACGGCGAGGTCAAGCCGAAGTCGTACTTCATCTTCTCCTTCGACCACGGCACCCTGCCGGAGCTGGGCGAGGCCGCGCTGAGGCGCCCGCCGGAGGAGATCATCCTCACGGGCGGCCCGTACGACCTGCGACGGACCGTCGTCTCCGTGCGCGTGAACCCGACGTCGCCGTACCGCGTGGCCTCCGACGAGGACGGTGTCCTCGGGCTCTACCTCGACGGGAAGCGGATCGCGGACGTCGGTGTGCCTCCGATGCCGGAGTACTACCGGCACAAGCTCGCCAACGGCAAGTCCGTCATGGAGGTGGCCCCGACCATCCAGTGGGGCTACCTGATCTACCTGACCGTCTTCCGCGTCTGCCAGTACTTCGGCGCAAAGGAGGAGTGCCAGTACTGCGACATCAACCACAACTGGCGCCAGCACAAGGCCGCCGGCCGCCCGTACACAGGGGTCAAGGACGTCGAGGAGGTCCTCGAAGCCCTGGAGATCATCGACCGCTACGACACCGCGAAGACCTCCACCGCCTACACCCTCACCGGCGGCGCGATCACCAAGACCGTCGCCGGGCGGGACGAGGCCGACTTCTACGGCCACTACGCCAAGGCCATCGAGGAGCGCTTCCCCGGCCGCTGGATCGGCAAGGTCGTCGCCCAGGCGCTGCCGAAGGACGACGTGCAGCGCTTCAAGGACTACGGCGTGCAGATCTACCACCCCAACTACGAGGTGTGGGACGAGTACCTCTTCAAGCTGCACTGCCCCGGCAAGGAGCGGTACGTCGGCCGCGACGAGTGGCACAAGCGCATCCTGGACTCCGCGGAGATCTTCGGCGCGCGCAACGTGATCCCCAACTTCGTCGCGGGGGTGGAGATGGCGGAGCCGTTCGGCTTCACGACCGTCGACGAGGCGATTGCTTCCACGACCGAGGGCCTGCGCTTCTTCATGTCGCACGGCATCACGCCCCGCTTCACGACCTGGTGCCCGGAGCCCACCACCCCGCTGGGCAAGGCCAATCCGCAGGGCGCTCCGCTGGAGTACCACATCCGCCTGCTGCAGGCCTACCGCTCGACGATGGAGGACTTCGGGCTCAAGTCCCCGCCCGGATACGGCGAACCGGGCCCCGGCCGCGCGGTGTTCTCCGTCAGCTCCTTCATGGACAGTCTCCCCGCCGACGAGCCCGCGCCTTTGTAAGGTAACGGTGTGGCCAACTCCTGCGACGGGTGAGCCGGGAGAGGCTCGGACACGTACAACTGCACAGAGGACGACTGACGGTGACCGCAATTGAATACGCGGCTTGTCAGTTGTGTGGGGTGCGTGAAAGGCTCTGGCCCTGTCACGAGGCAGCCCCCCTCCAACTTGCCTACTGTCAGAGCTAGTTGGCCGTCATTCGTGGATGCAGGAGACCCATGCCCGACCTGCCGACTCCTCAGGACGCCGCTGAGGCAGCGCTGTTCACCGACAGCTGGGACGCCGTGCTGTCCTACGCCGACCTGTGCACGTCCGGAGCCGCCTCGGCCACCGAACTGGCCAGTGAGGCCTTCGCACTTGGCATCCAGGAGGCCCGCTCCGCCGGGTCCGGTCCGATGCGCGGACCGGCCCGCCGGGTGCTGCCGGTGATACCGCTGCTGCTGACCGCCGTACGGACCACGGCGGCCGCGTGGGAGCTCGCCGGGCGGGGGCACCGGCTCGACCCGGACCTGCGGCTGTGGCTCAACTCGGAGAAGGCGGCCCGCTACCACGGCATGCCGTTGCAGCGCCCGATCGCCCTGCGCGGTCTGCGGGACCTTCAGGAGGCGGACGCGGCGCTGCTGTGGCTGGCCGAGGTGGAGGCGCTGCCGCTGCCCGTCGTGGCCCGCCGTCTCGCCCTCGACCCGGCGCTCGTCTCCAGTGAACTCGCCCAGGTACGGGGCCTGTTCAGGGACCGCTGCCACCGCAGCCACCTCGACACACCGATGGCCGCGGAGTGCCGCAGCTACGCCCGGCTGCTGGACGCGGTGACCCGTTCACCGGCCGCCGACACGCCCGAGGACCTCTCACGGCACCTCGCCACCTGTGTGCAGTGCGCGGAAGCGGCCGCGTGCCTGCGGCTGGCGGGCGGCGGACTGCCCGCGGCCCTCGCGGGCGGGGTGATCGGCTGGGGCGGGCTCGCCTATCTGGAGCGCCGCCGCCGGGCCGCCGAGGTACGGCTCGGCGCGGGGCGTCCCGTGGCCGAACTGGAGGCCGGGGAGCCGAAGGAGGGCGCGAGCAAGGCGCGCCTCGTACGCAACGGACTGCTCGCCGCCGCCGTCCTGTTGTCGCTGGTGGCGCTCGGGGTGTCGATGATGCCCATGGGCGGCTCCGGGCACGACAACGCGGCCGGCGACAACGCCGACCGCCAGCCGGTGGGGGATCCCGCCCCCACCCTGTCGTCCGTCGGAGCCCACCCGTCGGGCACGTCCTCGCCGTCCACCCGGCCCGAGGCGAGCGATACGGCGGCGACCGACTCCGGGGACAAGAACCCCGACACGGAACCCCAGGGCACCGCCTCGGCCACCGCGAGCAACTCACCCGCCCCGACGAAGAGTTCGGGTTCGGGTGCGACCACGCCGGTGAGCTGCGACGTCACGTACGACCTCGTCAACCAGTGGCCCGACGGCTTCCAGGCCGCCATCACCGTCACCACCACCAAGGCCCTCGACACCTGGCGCGTCGCCTGGTCCTACCGCGACGGCCAGCAGGTCACCCAGATGTGGGACGCGACCGTCGCCCAGGACGGCTCCCGGGTCAGCGCCACCGCCGCCGACTACAACAAGAACGTCGCCGCGGACGGCAGCTTCACCTTCGGCTTCCTCGGGACGTGGGACAACAGCAAGAACTCGGCGCCGTACGGGTTCACGCTCAACGGGGCGGCCTGCAGCAAGTAGCCCTGTCCGTACGGCTGTCACCCGCCCCGGTGTGGTCTCCGCGCGGGTGACGACCGTAGAAGACGAACTACGTTCTCACGAACCGACGTTGCTGCGTTTGCCGATCAAGTCCCGGTACAGGGCGGCGCGTTCCTCGGACGTCTTGGCCTTGTCCAGTGCGGCCTTCCAGTCCTCCTCCAGGTCCTTCAGCTTCTGCACCCAGTTGCCGAAGTCCTTCAGATCGACGTGGCGTTGGCTCGAACCGAGGGGGGCGTCGGCACCGACCTTGTCGTCCTTGTGTCCGCCGAACTGGCTCACCGGGTTGTTGTTCTTCTCGCTGCTCGTGATGCCGTGCTGGTAGCCGTCGGGGGTCCTGCCACCGGGCCCGGCGGTCTCCAGACCGACCTGAAGTCCCCCGTCGCGCTTGTCGGTCGGGGGCTTGTACCCCATGAACATGTGCCCGTACGACTCGTTCGGGAGGATGGTGTCGCCGTGGTAGTCGGTGTTTCCCATGCCTCCGGTGGCCACGGGCAGGCCGTAGAGGTGGCTGTGGGGGTCGAGCCAGTTCTGCACGGTGGCCCCGATTTCGCCCTTCTCCACAAAGCCGCCGCGCGTTCCGTCCGCCCTGTTGTCGCCGATCTCCAGGTGATGTGTGCCGAACCCGCGCCGGTACACCGGCTTCTCGGGCGTCGACTTGAGCTGCCAGGGCTTCGGGTCCTCCTTGGTGATGTGGAGCCACTGGGGCAGTTCGTAACCGTGCTGACCGTTGGCGAGCTGCGGAATGCGGATATTGACGCGTCCGCCGTAGGCCAGGGCGTGGGCGACGTCGTCCTTGAAGTCCTCGTGCATGCCGGCCTCCGGGTTGAAGACCTTCAGCCCCTCCTTCAGGAGCAGGAAGATCTTGGTCAGCACCTCGGTGCCGCGCTGGACCCGCTCCCGGTGCTTGCCCGCGTCCGGTACGTCGTCGCTGATACCGGGCGGGAGCATGGTCTTCACGAAGGTCTGGAAGATCTGGTTGTTCCGTTCCCCCGTGAGCTGGTCCTTCTCGGACTGCGGGGTCTCCTCGGCGTGCATGGCCATGTGGTGGCCGAGTTGGTAGTCCGAGCGGGTGGGCTTGTCCGGTGACTTCCCCTGGCCGCGCTCCTCGACGTTCTGGCGCCAGCGCAGGGTGGCCACGAGGAGACGTTTGCCCTCGGGCTGCTGGAGCCAGTTGTGGAAGTCGCCCGCCTTGATGTAGGCGTCGGCCTCGGTGGTGGTGCAAATGCCCACGGTCTTCAGCCACTTGGGGTCCTCGGACTCCACGGCCTTGATCGCCTCCAGCTCCTGGTCGGTGAAGCTCGGGCCACCGCGCACCCGCCTGTGGATGACCGCCCGTACCTCCTTGTTCCCGGCCTCCTGTTCACCGCCGCCGACGAGCAGCCGCGCGAGACGGACGATGACCGGGGGTGAGGCCGTGATCGGCGGGGTGGTGGTGTGGGGCGGGGGCATGGTCGACGGGCCGGGCCGGTCCGCCCGCTGGACGGGGAGGTCACCGTCCACGCTGCGCTGCACCGCCCCACCATCCAAGGCGGCCCCGGGCAGCGACAGTTCGGGAGCGGCGCCCCTGGCCAATTTCCGGCCGTTGGCGCCGGCGCTCCTCTCGAACGGGTCGTCCGGGTGGGAGACCTTCTCGCCCTGGCCGTTGTCGGTGCCGGGCACGGGCCCCAGGGCCTGCTGGCGTACGTGGTCGACCTCTTCGTACATCACCTCGTCCTCGACGCGGTTGCCGCCGAGCACGATGTGGGAACCGGTGGTGTAGGCCAGGGCGCCGAGCTCCTCGGCGGAACGCTGGGCGACGGGGCCGCTGTGCACGCGTACGTGGCCGAAGTCCATGCTGTACGCCTGCTCGGCGCGCTGCAGGATGCGGGGCTCCAGCGGGCGTCCCGGGGAGCCGACGGCGTCGACGACGGATGCCCGCCGCTGCACCGGCACCGCCCCCTCGGCGGCGCTTGTCTCCGGCCCACTGTGCTGCCCTTCGCCGCGCTGCTCGTCGGCGCGCTGCTCGTCCCGGGCCCGCTGGATCGCGCGGCTCACCGCGGCGTTTCCGGCGGACTGTTGGAGCGCGGTGAGCGGGGGGAGGGCGGCGGCGGGTCGGGACGCGGGCCGAGGCGCGGGGCGTCCGCCGGCGCGGTCACCGCTCGGGCGGTTCTCTCCCTGGATGCGCATCTGCGGTTCCCCTCTGGTCGGCGGGTGCCCTTGCCTGTTACGGGTGCTCTTCCCTCTTACCTGATGGGCGGCCGGGGGTGGGAAGTCCGTAGGGGCAGAGTCGGGGGCAGACTTGCCGGGGGGATGGGGATTGGGTGTGCCGGGTGAATGGGGAAGCGGGCGTTTCCGGAACACGGCGTAGGTCGCCAACGTCCCCCGCGCGCACAGGATTTGGAGGCCGATCAGGGCCCTGTGTCAGACCCGGGTGCGGCGGCGCAGTGCGATGAAGCACAGCGTGCCCGCTCCGGCCGTGATGAGGGCCGACGCGGCCACGGAGGCCGCCGAGATTCCGCTGCTCCCGGTCTTGGCCAGTTGCGTGGGCGTTCCGGAGGTTGTCCCGGAGATTGTTCCGGAGGATGTCGTGGTGGTGGCCGGGGTGGTCGTTGCCGTGGGCGATGTGGAGGGCGCGGTCGGGGTGGCCGATGTGGACGGCGTGGCTGATGCGGTCGGGGTGGTGGTGCCGGAGGTGGCCGCCTTCACCATCGAACACCCCGAACCTCCGTTGCGCGCACCGGTCGGCGCACCCGCCGAGCGGGCCCTACGAGCCCGCAAGGAGGCTCCTGAGAACGAGCCCTTCCTGCTGGCCGAGATCGACTGGTAGGTGTCGGGTGGGACGAAGAGCTCGTGCCGGACGCGTGCCGGGTTGTACGGGAACCGCGAGGAATACCGGGGTTCCGGCTGACCTGTCCGCCGGGGTGCTCGCCATGGGCGCGCGTTAATTCGGTGGCGTCGCGTCCCGCGCACCTTCTAGTGTCGGCCCCGTTGGAGCGGCGACCAGGGGTCGCCGTGGGTGATGTGAGCATGTTGTGGGAGGTGTGACCGATGGCTGTCTCTGTGATGGGCGCTGCCCGCATTCAGAAGTGCATCAAGTCCACCTCCGTGGCCACCGGCTGACCTTCCTCTTCCACCGCGCCCGAGTGCGCGCGCCGGGGCCGCCCTTGTGAAGGGTCTCCCTTGACTTCCACCTCTGCTTTTCACGCGCTCGCCCGCTACGGCTGGGACGACGCGTGGGCGGACGAGTTCGCCCGCCACGACGCCGAAGGACTGCTGGCCGGCCGGGTCGTCCGGGTCGACCGGGGGCAGTGCGACGTCGTCACCGCCGACGGGACGCTGCGCGCCGACACCGCGTTCGTCACCCCGAACGACCCACTGCGCGTCGTGTGCACGGGCGACTGGGTCGCCGTAGACCCCGAAGGCAGCAATCCGCGCTACGTCCGGACACTCCTGCCCCGTCGTACCGCCTTCGTGCGCTCCACCTCCTCCAAGCGGTCCGAGGGGCAGATCCTCGCGGCCAACGTCGACCACGCGATCGTCGCCGTACCGCTGACCGGGGAACTCGACCTCGGCCGTATCGAACGGTTTCTCGCGCTCGCGTGGGAGAGCGGCACAACTGTGCAGCTTTGAAGGATGGTTGTGTTTCGGCTTCAGCCCCGCCCTCTGCCTCGGTTCCCCTTGACACACGAGCGCACACGTCCAGTGCGACGTTGCCGGACCAGGACATGCCCAACACGTTGTAGTCGTCAGCGGTGCCGGCCTTGTCCGGCATTCCGCAGGGGGGTAGGTCGCCGGTACCGCACGTGGTGGGCACATTGCTCGCGGTGCGGCGGCCTCTGGACGCTCCGGCCTGCCGTGGGCTCGCACGCTCCGGCTCGACGCCCGGCGCCGGGGGCCGGTGAGGGGAGCCCGACGCGGAGTCGGTCCCGGGCCTGCTCGCTCAGCGCCAGGCGTGGCCTTCCACCAGTGCGAAATCGGCGAGCCTTATCCGGGCGTGCACGCCCTTGACCACGTCGACGACCTGGGAGATGTCGAAGTCGGTCGCCGCGCTGAGGTAGGCGTACGCCAGCTCGTGGTCCATGCCGAAGGACGCCTTGAGGAGGTGCAGTGCGTTGCGGGCGCACTTGGCTACCGCCTCGTCGAGGTCGGTGTCCAGACCGGTCGGCACGAGATAGTCCGGGGTCCGTGCCACCGGGCCGCGGGCATCGCCGAACAATTCGATGGCCCGCTGCCGGGGGATGACGTCGATCGTGAGTGTGGCGCGCAGCGGTGCCTCCAGCGCGGTCAGCGAGATCTCGCCGTTGCCCTGCGCGAAGTGCGGGTCGCCGATGTAGAAGCCGGCGCCGGGTATCTGGACGGGGAGGTACAGGGTGCTGCCCTCGCGCAGCAGCGAGATGTCGATGTTCCCGCCGTGTTCGCCGGGCGGGGTGGAGTGCAGCCTGCTGGAACCGGGGGTGGCCACGCCCATCAGGCCGAGAAACGGCGCGATCGGGAAGCGCACCCTGCGGTCGGCGGACCCGGTGGTGAGTGGCAGGGCGGCCTGCGCGGTGGCCAGCCCGTCGGCCGCGCCGAGGACCGAGCAGAAGATGCTGGTCAGCTTGCCGTCGGCAGGGAATCTGCTGGGCAGCAGTCCTTTGGCATGTCGGCTGGAGATCACGCCGTAGGAGGTGCGCGGGACCAGCTCGTCCACCCGTACGGCGAGGTAGTCGCCGACCGCCGCGCCGCGGACCTCGATCGGCCCGGTGACGATGTGCGGCCCGTCGACGGGGGTGCGGTGGGCGCCGGAGGCGATGGCGACGGTGTCGGCCAGGACGTCTTCGCGGGGGACGCCGTGGCTGCCGAAGAAGGCGACCGGGTCGCGGCCCTGGTCCTCCATGATGCCCTCGTGGCTGACGGTGTCGACGGAGACCTGTTCGCCCGGGTCGACGGTGAGGACCGCTGTGTCGTCGGCGCAGGGCAGGCGGCCCCACAGCGTTGTCGACACCGAGGCACTGAGGTGCTGGCGCGTTGCGCCGGTCATTGTTCCTCCGGAATCAGGGCTGCTCATGGACTCTCGGTTCAGAACGACGGGTAGCTCCGCTTTGTCAGCTCGGCGACGTCGGTGAGGTGCGCGAGCATCGCGTCCCGTGCCGCCGCGCCGTCGCCGTTCTGTACCGCGTCGAAGATCAGCTGGTGTCCCTCATGGGAGGCCCGGCGGGCCTCGGAGGTCTCGTGCGAGAAGGAACGCACGGATTCCGTCCAGGTGTTGGCCAGGGTGTTGAGGGCCACCATCAACGGGTTCTGGGAGGCCTGGGCCAGCAGCATGTGGAAGCTGATGTCGGCCTTCAGCGACTCCTCCTGGGACAACTCGCGGCCGCTCTTCTCCAGCACCTGCTCAAGGGCGTGGATGGTCGCCCTCGTCGCGCGTTCGGCGGCGAGCTGTGCGAACTTCGGCTCGATCGTCTCGCGCAGCTCCGCGACGTCGCGCAGCGTCCGGTCGGACTCCGGCATCTCGTCGTACAGCGCCTGCGCGTGGGACGGCACCTCCAGCAGGATGGTGCCCCGGCCCGGCTTGCGCTCGACCACTCTCTTGACTTCCAGTTCGTGCATCGCCTCACGCAGTGACACCCGCGAGACGTTCAGAACCTGCGCCAGCTCACGCTCGGGCGGGAGCTTGGCGCCCGGCTCCAGGGAGCCGTCGCTGATCAGCGTCTCGATGTGGGCGACGATCTCCTGGCTCACGTTCAGCGACCGGCGTACGAACGCGTCGAACCCGTCCAAGGCTCCTCCTGTGGTCGGTTGGCCCGGTCGGCTCATGACGCGGTGACGTCACGGCGGGCGGCGAGGATGTCGAGGAATTCCAGGATCACCCGGACGGCGAGGTTACCGGTGAGCCCCTGCACGTCGTGGGGAGGGCTGACGGTATTGACGTCCAGGGCCACCGCGTTGAGGCCGGCGAAGGCGCGGAGGAAGTCGAGGCCTTCCCGCGCGGTCGGCCCGCCCCACTCCGGGATCGCGACTCCGGGCGCGGCGGACGGGTCGAAGAAGTCCATGTCCCAGCAGACATAGACCGGGCGGTCGCCGAGGGATGCGGCGATCGTGGCGGCGACGGAGGCGGAGCCCTGGGCGGCGAAGTCGTCCATGGTGATGATGCGGTGGCCGAGCGGGCTGACCCTGGCGTGCGTCCCGCCGAGAGAGGACAGCGTGCCGCGGACTCCGACGTGGAACGTCAGCTCGGGGTCGACGAGTCCCTCTTCGTGGGCCCGCAGGAAGGTCGTCGTGGTGGTGTAGCGGCCCGCGCCCTCCACGTCCCACGCGTCGCTGTGCGCATCGCAGTGGATGACCGCGAGTGTCCCGAACCTCCGGTGGGCGGCGCGGAGTTGGGGAAGTGTGACGGAGCCGTCGCCACCCATGGTGATCGGGACCGTACCCGCTGCAAGGAGGGCGCCGGTGGCCCGCTCGATCCGTTCCATCGCCTGCTCGACGTCTCCGGGCACCAGCGCGAGATTGCCCTGGTCCATCACGTCGAGTGCGGAGATGAAGTCGCGTTCGGAGTGGAACAGGAAACGCCGGTCGGGGAGGGCGGACCGGCGGATGTGGTCCGGTCCCTGGCGGCATCCGATGCGGGAGGCGTTGAGGCCCATGTCGAAAGGGATCCCGAGCAGCGCCGCCTTGGGCACGCTTCCGGGCGTGAGCCGGGGCAGGCCGCAGAAGGTCCCCACCTCGTACGGGCTCAGCAGTTCGGTGATGTCGGTACTCATGGCAACCGTTCTTCGTGGGTTTTCTCGGTTCGGCGTCGGTTCGGCGCGAGCTACAGAACCGCCGTCAGGAACTCGCGGGTTCGCGGGTGGGAGGGGTTGTCCAGCAGCTCGCGGGCGTCTCCGGCCTCGCAGACCTGCCCCTGGTCCATGAAGACGACCGTGTCGGCGACCTCGCGTGCGAAGCCGATCTCGTGGGTCACGACGATCATCGTCATCCCGTCACGGGCGAGATCCTTCATGACCGCGAGCACGTCACCCACCAGCTCCGGGTCGAGCGCCGAGGTGGGCTCGTCGAACAGTACGATCTCCGGCTGCATGGCCAGCGCCCGTGCGATGGCGACGCGCTGCTGCTGGCCGCCGGAGAGCTGCCGGGGGTAGCTGTCGGCCTTGTCGGCCAGACCGACGCGGTCGAGCAGTGCCCGGGCGGTGCCCACAGCCTGCTCGCGGGGGATCCGCAGCACTCCCATGGGGGCTTCGATGATGTTCTGGAGCACCGTCATATGCGGGAAGAGGTTGAACTGCTGGAAGACCATGCCGACGTGCCGGCGCTGGGCGCAGGTGTCCGAGGTCTTCTGTTCGTGGATCTTCGCTCCCACCCGGCGGTAGCCCATCAGCTCGCCGTTGACGAACAGCTTGCCGGAGTCGACGCGCTCCAGGTGGTTGACGCACCTCAGGAAGGTGCTCTTGCCGGAACCCGACGGCCCCAGGATGCACAGCACCTCTCCCCGGCGCACGGTCAGGCTGATGCCCTTGAGCACCTCCAGGCTCCCGAACCGCTTCCGCACGTTCACGGCTTCCACGATCGGTGTCGTCACGGTTTCCCTCCTCCGGTGAATCCCTGTGAGAAGTGCCGCTCGACGAAGTACTGACCGGCCGTCAGGAACGTCGTCACGGTCAGATACCAGGCGCAGGCGACGATCAGCAGGGGGATGGTCTGGAAATTACGGGTGTATATGACCTGCACCGAGTAGAGAAGGTCGGGAAACGAGATCACGCTGACCAGGGAGGTGGCCTTCAGCATGGAGGTGAGCTGGTTCGCCGTCGGCGGCAGGATGACGCGCATCGCCTGCGGCAGGACCACACGGCGGGCGACGCGCGAGGGGCGCATGCCCAGTGCGAGCGCCGCTTCTGTCTGTCCCTTGTCCACCGACAGGATCCCGGCGCGGATGATCTCGCACATGTACGCCGCCTCGTTGAGGGCGAAGGTGACCACCGCGACCACGAACGGCGTCAGTACGCCGTTGACGTTTCCGGACACGAACTCCGGGCCGAAGGGGATACCCAGGGACAGGCGCGGGTACAACGCGGCGATGTTGTAGAAGAAGACCAGTTGTGCCAGGAGCGGGGTACCCCGGAAGAACCACACGTAGCCACTGCTGGAGGCCCGCAGCACGGGGTTCGTGGAGATCCGCATCAGAGCGAGCAGGGCGCCGAGGACGGTTCCCAGTGTCATGGCGATGGCGGTGATCTCCACCGTGCGCCCGAGGCCGGCGAGTACCGATCCCGAGGTGAGGTAGTCGGCCACGACGCCCCACTGGTAACCCTCGTTGGTGACCAGCGTGTGGAGCAGCATGGCGACCAGCACCAGGACCGCCGCAGCGGCTGCCCAGCGCTGAGGATGCCGGAGCGGGACGACGGTCTCCTCTTCGTGGCCGGCGCGGTCCGGATGCCCGGTGGCGACGGCGGCGACCCGGGCCATCAGCCGCTTCCCGCGTTGAGGGTCGCCTGCTTCACAGCCAGCGACGTGAGTCCGTACTTCGCGAGTATTCGGTGGTAGGCGCCGGACTGGATCACCGAGTCGAGACCGGCCTCGACGGCCTTCGTCAGCGTGCTGCCCTTGGCCAGCGCCAGCGAGGACAGCCCGGCGTTGTAGGCCTGGCCGCTGCGCTTGAGCTGGGGGTTGTTCTTCGCCATGTAGTTCACCTGGGCCACCGGGGCGTCGAAGACCACGATGCGCCTGCTCGTGACGGCCAGGACACCGTTCGCCCCTTCCTGGTACTGCTTCACGTCAACCGCCGACTTGCCGGCCTTGGTACACGCGGCCGACTGCGTCTGCAGTGCGAGCGCCTCCGCCGAGCCCTGGATCGCTCCCGCGGTCAGGCCGCACAGCTTGGTCAGCGACAGATCGGTGTGCTTGGTGTCGGACGACGAGACCAGGAACGCGGAACCGCCGTGCAGGTAGTTGACGAGATCGACCGTCTTCTCCCGCTCGGTTGTGTCGAGCATGGGAGCGGAGGACATGTCGTAACGCTTCGCCTGAAGGCCCGGGATGAGGCCGGCGAACGACGTGTTCCGGAACGTCACCGTGACACCGAGAGCGCCGCCGATCACGTTCGCCAGCTCGACGTTCACCCCGGTCGGGGCGCTGCCCCCGTCCTCCTGGAAGACCCATGGCTGGCCGATGGTCGGATCGACGCCGACGGTGATGGACTTCGTCGAGCCGGGAAGCAGCGCGGCGGCCTTGGCGTCCACCTTCACCGGCACCGCGCTCGTAGGCGCCGCCGCCGAAGTCCCGTTGCCGCTACTGCAGCCTGCCGCCAGAACGGTGACTGCAACACAGCCAACCACCGCCGTCAGCCTCTTGCTGTGGGTCTGGCTCTCTTTACGCATCTGGCGCCCTCGCCCCTTTCCTCCGTCGTGCCCATTGGTAACTTGGTCTGACCAGTGAGACTGTAGGGCCGCCTTTCGGGGATTCCGGAGCTGAAACGATCTTTTAACGGGGACGCAACAACACCGCGTCAGCCGCGGTCCGCACGGCGCAGTGCCGCCGCCCAGGAGGACCGAACCCGTACACCATCTCCATGGACGCAACCGTTCGCCTTGGCAGCTCTGCTGAGCATCCGCTTGTTGTACCTGCCACGGCCGCGAGCGCCCTTGGCGTACCGGGCCGTCTTGCGGCCCTTCCAGAACTCGCCTGCGGAGCGGAAGCCCTTGCCAGCAACGAACGTGGCGCTTCCGGCCGGGGTGTTGCTTGCCGCCGAGCCAGCCGTAGCGGGCGGTGGTGTCGCCCACGGTGTTCACCCCTACCCCCGGCACGCAGTGGATCGGCTCCCCACGCACCATCATTGGACGGATTGCCCGGATCTTGGTCACGTCCGCTGGTGTGCTGACCGTGACGGTTCGGTGGCATGGACGCAGGCCGCCAGGGTCTCCGGGAAGACGTGACCGTGTTGGGTCATGGGTGCGCGGTAATTCGGTGGCGTCCTGGCCCGTGCACCTTCTAGGGTCGGTGATGTTCGAGCGGCAACCGCGCGTTGCCGCGGGTGACTTGGCTTGTGCTGTGGGAGGTGTGACCGATGGCTGTCTCTGTGTTGGGCGTTGCCCGCATCCGGAAGTTCATCAAGTCCACTCCCGTGGCCTCCGGCTGACCTCTCTGCTCTTTCCGCGTCTGTGTGCGCGGTGCCGGGGCCACCCTTGTGAAGGGTCACCCCTTGTCTTTCTCTTCTGCTTCGGTTTCCTCGCACCTTCTTGCCGTCTACGGCTGGGATGCGGACTGGGAAGCGGAGTTCACCCCGTTTGCCGAGCAGGGTCTCCTGCCCGGCCGTGTCGTACGGGTCGACCGCGGCCTGTGCGACGTCATCACCCCGGCCGGCACCGTCCGTGCCGACACCGAGTTCGTCGTCCCCCGTGACCCGATGAAGGTCGTGTGCACGGGCGACTGGGTCGCCGTAGACCCCGAAGGCAGCAACCCGCGCTACGTCCGGACACTCCTGCCCCGTCGTACCGCCTTCGTGCGCTCCACCTCCTCCAAGCGGTCCGAGGGGCAGATCCTCGCGGCCAACGTCGACCACGCGATCGTCGCCGTACCGCTGACCGGGGAACTCGACCTCGGCCGTATCGAACGGTTTCTCGCGCTCGCGTGGGAGTCCGGTGCCCGGCCCGTGGTTGTGCTGACCAAGGCCGACCTCGTGCCGGACGTCACGACGCTGTCGTATCTCGTCCAGGACGTGGAGACGACGGCGCCGGGTGTGCCGGTGCTGAGCGTCAGCGCTGCCACCGGGGACGGGATCGACGTGCTTGCCGCGGTCGCCGCCGGCGGTACGTCCGTGCTGATCGGGCAGTCCGGTGCGGGCAAGTCGACGCTCGCGAACGCGCTGATCGGCGAGGATGTGATGGACGTCCAGGCGACGCGTGACGTCGACGGCAAGGGCCGGCATACGACCACCACGCGCAACCTGCTCGCCCTGCCCGGCGGCGGGGTACTGATCGACACGCCCGGACTGCGCGGCGTCGGGCTGTGGGACGCGCAGACCGGGGTCGGGCAGGTCTTCGCCGAGATCGAGGAACTGGCGGGACGGTGCCGCTTCCACGACTGCGCCCACACCGCCGAACCGGGCTGCGCGGTGCTCGCCGCCCTCGACTCCGGCGAACTCCCCGAACGCCGGCTCGACAGCTACCGCAAGCTCATGCGCGAGAACCAGTGGATCGTCGCCAAGACGGACGCCCGGGCCCGTGCCGAACTGCGACGCGACTGGAAGCGGAAGGGGGCGGAGGGGAAGGCGGCGATGGAGGCGAAGCGGGGGCGCTGGGCCTGATCGGGCCGGTGACGCCGGCGCCCGGAAATGGCGCGACCAGCTGTGATGGTGTCGAGGACGACCGCCGGCACCTCGTGGCCCTCGCGACCGAACGCCCCGTCCGATTTCCGCCAGCCCCACCCCCGGGGATGGCGGAGACTGGACAGCGTGATGGACGAAGACACCAGGTACGAAGCCGTGCGGAGCCGGGATGCCCGGTTCGACGGGGAGTTCTTCTTCGGGGTCGCCACGACCGGGATCTACTGCCGGCCCAGTTGTCCGGCCGTGACGCCGAAGCGGCGCAACGTGCGGTTCTTCGCGACGGCCGCCGCCGCGCAGGGCTCGGGGTTCCGGGCCTGCCGGCGGTGCCGTCCGGACGCCGTGCCGGGGTCGGCCGAGTGGAACGCGCGCGCCGATGTCGTGGGCCGGGCCATGCGGCTGATCGGCGACGGCGTCGTGGACCGCGAGGGCGTCGCCGGGCTCGCCGTACGGCTGGGATACAGCGCACGGCAGGTCCAGCGGCAGCTCACCGCCGAACTCGGCGCCGGGCCGGTCGCCCTCGCCCGGGCCCAGCGGGCGCACACCGCACGCGTGCTCGTGCAGACCACCAACCTGCCGATCACGGAGATCGCTTTCGCGTCCGGGTTCGCCAGCGTGAGGCAGTTCAACGACACGATCCGCGCCGTGTACGCGTCGACCCCGAGCGAGCTGCGGACGATCAACGCGCCCAAGGGGCCGGCGAACGGGGCCGGACCGTCCGCCGGAATCCCGTTGCGGCTCGCCTACCGGGGCCCGTACCAGTCCGCCGCCGTCTTCGACCTCCTCGCACGCGAGGCCGTCCCGGGCATCGAGGAGATCACCGGCACCACCGGCCGCCGTACCTACCGCCGCACCCTCCGCCTTCCCTACGGCACCGGAATCGTCGCCGTCGACGAACGTCCCGGCGCCCTCAAAGCCGCGTCTCCCGCCCACCCCGGCGGCTGGCTCGACGCCCGTCTGCATCTCACCGACCACCGCGACCTGACCACCGCCGTCCAGCGGCTACGACGGCTCTTCGATCTCGACGCCGATCCGTACGCCGTCGACGAACGGCTCGGCGACGATCCCCGGCTCGCCCCGCTCATCGCCGCCCGACCCGGCCTGCGCTCACCGGGTGCCGCCGATCCGGAGGAACTGGCCGTACGGGCGCTGGTCGGGCGGGCGGAGGCCGAACTGCTGGTGCGGCGATACGGCAAGACGCTGGACGCCCCGTCCGGCGGCCTCACCCATCTCTTCCCCGAGCCTTCCGCACTGGTCGGGGCAGCATCCGGCGAGCCCCTGGCCGCCCTCGCCACCGCCCTGGCCGACGGCACCGTACGACTCGACGCCGGCGTCGACCGGGACGACGCGGAGCAAGCCCTGCTCGCGCTGCCCGGCATGGACGCCGCCACCGTCGCCGTCATCCGTACCCGCGCCCTCGGCGACCCCGACGTGGCGCCGCCCGGCGTCGACATCCCGGACGCCTGGCGCCCCTGGCGTTCCTATGCCGTACAGCACGTCCAATGCGCGCAACACGTACAAGACGTACAACACCTGTGCACAGCAGGGGAGTTGGAGTCCCGATGACCGACCCGAGCCCCGCCCCCAACGGTATTCGCTGGACGAGTTTCGACAGCCCCGTGGGCCAACTCCTCCTCACCGCCGACGAGTTCGGCGCCCTCACCTCCCTCTCCGTGCCCGGTCAGAAGGGCGGCCGTACCGTGCGGCCGGAGTGGCGGCAGGACCCCGGCCCCTTCCGCGCCGCGGGCGAACAGCTCACCGCCTACTTCGCCGGTGAACTCAAGGAATTCCAGCTGGAGTTCCGCTCCTCCGGCACCGACTTCCGTGAGCGCGTGTGGACCGCCCTCGACTCCGTTCCGTACGGCGCGACGACGACGTACGGCGAGATCGCCGCGCGGATCGGCGCGTCCCGGGCCGCCGTCCGGGCCGTGGGCGGGGCGATCGGCGCCAACCCGTTGCTGGTCGTCCGCCCCTGCCATCGGGTGATCGGCGCCGACGGGTCCATGACGGGTTATGCGGGCGGCCTCGACCGCAAGGTGCAACTGCTGACCCTGGAGGACGCGCTGCGCTGAGCTAGTCCGCCCCCGGTTCCGTGCCCACTCCCGTCTCCGGTTCTGTCTCCAGGCCCCAGCTGTGGATCCGCCGGGGGTGGATGCGGATCACTTCCTCGCTCATGTGCGGCCCCAACTCGTGCGGACCGACGAGGAGTTCGGCCTCGCCGCGGATGTCGATGCCGCGTACCTTCCATGGCCTGACGCTGACGATGTCGTCCACGACCAGCGCGACCTTCGGGTTCTTCCGCAGGTTGCGCCACTTCTTCGTCGTACCCATCGCATAGCCGCCGACCAGGATCGTCCCGTCGGCCTGCGGGAAGAAGCCGACGGGGTTCGCCTGCGGCTGGCCCTGCGGGTCGACGGTGGCGAGGCGTCCCAGCCGCTGCGATGTGAGGTACGCGCGTTCGGCCTCGGTGAATTCGGTCATGAGCGCAGCCAAACACGCCTGCCCGCCCCGCGCATCGGCCTGCGGTCCCAGGCCTTCCGCCCTACGCCCTACGCCGGACAGGGGACGCGGAGCCCGGCACCGGTGATGCTCCGTCGTCCGCCCGTCCCGGCGTGTCACGGTCGCCTCCTTGTGGCTGGTGGGGAGAGGCGGAGCAAGCATGGTCGGGGCCGGACGGGTCGTCGTGGCACTGCTGGTGTTCGTGCTGGGAGCGGGAGTTGGGGAGGGCGCGGCGACAGCCGAAGCCCTCGCCCCCGACCCGTTCGGCACCTGGACCGGCACCTGGGAAGCCGCCCCCTCCGGAACCGCGCCGGCCCAGCCCGGCGCCTCCCTGCGCAACGTCGTCCACCTCAGCGTCGGCGGAAGTGCCACCCGCGTCCGGCTCACCAACCGGCTCGGCACCGCGCCCCTCCGTCTCGACGCGGTGACCGTCGCCCTGCGCGAGGCGGGTCCGGACGCCGTGCCCGGCTCGATGCGCGTCGCCACCTTCGCGGGTGCCCCGACGGTCACGATCCCGGCGGGCCAGGACCTGGTCAGTGACCTCGTCCCGCTCGCCGTACCCGACAGAGCGGACCTGCTCGTCACCGTCCACACGCCCGACGACTCCGGCCCGGCGACCTACCACCGCGCGGCCGGACAGACCAACTACCGTGCGCCGCAAGGGAGTCGGGCCGCCGACGTCGACGGTTCCGCGTACACGACGATCACCACCTCCTGGTACTACGTCACCGGCGTCGATGTCCTCGACGCCCCGGCGGCCGGCAGTGTCGTCACCCTCGGCGACTCGCTCACCGACGGCAACGGCTCAACCCGTGACGCCAACCACCGTTGGCCCGACCGGCTCGCCGAACGTCTCGGCGCCCTGCCGCCGTACAGCCGCCTCGGTGTCCTCAACGCAGGCATCTCCGGCAACCGCCTGTTGCGCGACGGCGTAGGTCCGAGTGCCCTGTCCCGTCTCGACGCGGATGCCCTGTCGCGGTCGGGTGTGCGCGTGCTGATCGTCCTCGAAGGCATCAACGACATCAAAGGCACCCCGAACGCCACCGACCCCGGCGCCTTCGAGAGCGCCTACCGCACCCTCGTGACCAGCGCTCACGCCCACGGCATCCGTGTCATCGGCGCGACCCTCACGCCGTACGGCGGGGCCGGCGGTTTCACGGCGGCCCGCGAGGCCGTACGGCAGAAGATCAACGTCTTCATTCGTGGTGGCGGGCCCTTCGACGGGGTGGTCGACTTCGACGCGGCCGTTCGTGACCCGGAGCAGCCGGATCGGATCCGGCCCGTTTACGACTGCGGCGACCACCTGCATTTCAACGACGCGGGCATGCGGGCGCTCGCCGACACGGTCGACCTCAGCGGCCTCACCGCGCTCAGCTGAGTCCCCGACCCGAATCAGCCCCAGATCACCGCGCCGACCCACGCCCCCATGATCAGCAGGCAGGTGAACAGTTCGGTCAGCACGCTGGAGCCGCCCGAGCGCATCGCGGTACGAAGGGAGGCCATGGCCTCGCCGTGCCGGCCCAGCCGTAGGCGTTCGTGGAGGTAGATCCCGGCCATGAAGCCGGGGATCGCGCCGAGCACGGGGATCAGGACGAAGCCGAGGAGCGCGCCGGCTCCGGCGTACACGCCCATTCGGGGGGTCGCGCCGCTCGCGCGCAGCCGGCGGGCCGGGAGGGCCCAGCGCACCACCTGGGAGAGGAAGAGGACGACCGTGGCGCCCACGAGGACGCCCCAGGACACCGGCTGCGGGTCCTTCAGCGCCCACCACAGGACCGCGGCCCACACCAGCCACGACCCCGGCACTCCGGGCACCAAGACTCCGCACAGGCCGAGCAGGATGACGACGCCGACCAGGAGGAGTTCACCCACTCCCATCTGCCCAGCCTGCGGGATACCGGGTGAAACCGCAGGTCAGCTACGGGCCACCCAGCCCCGTTCGTAGGCGTGCCAGCCCAGTTGCAGCCGGGTCGTCACGCCGGTCAGCTCCATCAGCCGCTTCACCCGGCGCTGGACCGTCCGCAGGCCCAGGTCGAGCTGTTTCGCGACGCTGGCGTCGGTCAGCCCGGCCAGCAGCAGGGACAGCACCTCCAGATCCGTGCCGTCGGGGCCGTCCGGCTGCTGCTCGGTGGCGCCGGACGCGCCGAGGCGCAGTGGGAGCGCGTCCCGCCAGACCGACTCGAAGAGTCCGCAGAGCAGCTCCAGCAGGCCGCTCGCGTGTACGACGAGCGCGGCGGGTTCCGCGGTGTGCGAGGTCAGCGGCACCATCGCGAGGGTCCGGTCGGCGAGAACCAGCTTGGTCGGCACCTTGTCCAGCACCCGCACCTGTTCGTCGCGGCCGAGCGCTGCGGTGAGTTCGGTGATGCCGTCGGGCAGGTCGAGCGCGGCGCGTTCGAGGACGACCCGGTAGCGGACCCCGCGGCCGGCGGCCTGTTCCTCCGCGTCGTTCTCCATGCCGGTGACGGCGACCGGGGTCCCCGTGACCAGCGCGCAGACCTCGTCGGTCGCGCCGAGCTGGAGTTGCAGGAACCGCTGGGTGACGGCCGCTGCGCCGATCACCACCTCCACCAGATCGTGTACGGCGGGTTCGGCGGCGGTGGCCCGGTACTCCTCGGCGAGCAGCGCGGCGGCCAGTTCGGCCTTGTCCAGTTCGTGCCGCTGCTGGGTGAGCAGCGCGCCCAGGGCGACCCCGGGCGGGGCGGCGACCCAGCGGCCGGGGCGGGCCGAGGACTGGGCCGCGAGTCCGTGCTGTTCCAGGCGGCGCAGGGCGCGCTCGGTGTCGTACTCCCCGATGGTCAGCCGTCGTGCGAGATCGGGCACGTCCGCGGCGCCGACGGACACCAGTGCCCGGTACGCCGACTCGTGTGCCTCGTCCAGGCCTATCGCTCCCAGCATCAGGCGTCGTCCCTCCCCGAAGACATGACCCCGTGGGGTGTGCGGTGGCGGAATCGGCCGTGGTGGCGGGAAACAGCCACGGCGCGAACCCGCCTCGGCACATCATCGCCGTACCACCCGTCACTCTGCCAAGGTTGCGCCACCGGGGCATCAACCGCCGCCCGTAATGCCGGTATTGGGCGTTCTTGCCCTGCGGGTTCGCGCACGGTGGGTCGTGGGGACGACGGGCGTGAATCACAGGGGAACTTCAGGAAAGCCGGTCACACTCGGGGCCGGGTGGGCCGAACCCGCAACGGGATTCGGTCACAAGGAACGTGGCCCGGCCCCATGGCGTGCGCCGGCACGCAGGGGATCCCACGCAGGGGATCCGGGGCCGGGTCACTCAGGTCGTCGCCGGGCGGTCCTCCCGTGGGGGGTGGGACCGTCCGGCGGCCCTGTGTCGGATGGGCGTTCGGTACGTCATCCGACACGCCGTTCGACGAGGGGCGCGCACCCGATTTTCCGGACGCCCCGTTTCCAACTGGCCCATGCGGTGGACAATTAGGGGCATGAGCCAGCAGGGGGGAACGCCGACCGGTCACGAGGACGACTGGTGGAGCCAGCTGTACGACGACACCGCGGACGACCCGGGTCCGACGGCCGCGGGGGACTCCGTCGACGAC